>JAPLDN010000161.1 GCA_026391755.1 Bacteroidota bacterium | reverse complement strand
CGTTGATATAACTTGTTTGTAAAATGGTCACCGTGGCGGTGGCGGCGACATTAATTCCCGGGATCTGGGTATAGGTAATATAGCCGTAAAAATTCTTACTGGGCTTGGGGTCGGCTTTCTCGAAACGATATCCTCCTGTCAAACCGATTGCCAGCTTGTTTACGGGCCTTATCACCGCCTGAAGGGTATACCCCTGAAGGGTCTGGGGATCGGTCAGTTTATCTAAAAGGTTCTTATAGGTCTCGTAATACACCACGTTCTGCCTGGCGCTGTATGAAAACGACAGGTTCAGTTGCCTGATGACCCGGTAATTCAGCGAGATATAAAGGTTTGTCAGGTTGAATGTATTACTTGACTTATAGGTACTGTCGGGCTGGTTAAACACCACCTTGTAAAGGTCCATCTCAGCCGATCCGAAGAAAGTAAGGTTCTTTACAAGGGTGTTCACATGTTGCAGGTAAATAAACCTGCGGTCGGTATTCCAGTTATTGGTCTGGTTAATAAAAGCAAGCGTGGTTTCCATAGTACGCCCTGTCTTCGCCCGGGTTTCATTGTACAGGTATGCTCCGAACTGAAAAAGGCTTGCATTAAAACTATAGTCGGTATAATCGGGCCTGAAACCTGCAATCACTCCAATGCTGACCGGCTTGAATTTTAACTCAAACTGTAACCCGTCATTAGCCCCCATGTTTGAAAGTTTGGGATTTATCTTACGGCCGATGAGAAGGCTTGCTTTGGTCCCAAAATCATAGTTAAGGTCCAGATTATAAACTTTCAGGCCGTTAAAAATATCAGATTGTATCTCGTTCCAGTTAGTGTTGCTGTGAGAAAAGGACAGAAATATTTCGGTAGAGAGGTTTGTATTTCCCAGGTTCCTGCCTGTCAGTGAAAAAGTATATTTCATCCGTTGGGCAGTTGAAGTGTTGCTTGAAAAATCAGTATATGAAGCTATCTGGAAGAACCCGTGAACCGACTGCCTGCTGACCCCGGACTTTGGTTTTTCGACAGCGGGGATAATTACGCCTGCAGGGCCGGATGCAACCGAATCAGTCTTCTTTTCAGCTTTAGTAACTGCCGATGGCAGTGCGGCTTCCAATGGTTTTACGACGGGGACAAGCCGGGCCCTGAAGTAAACTTTGTCGCCCACCACCGGAGTATTTGTTGATACAAGGTAACAAACGCAGGAGATCGATGAAAGGTCCCTGACTACAAGGGAAGGGATTTGCTTTTCTCCCTTTGCGATAAACAGAGTATCCCCCGGTTTTATATGGGCGGTTGAAATAAATTTGACATATACATTCTGGGAACTGATAAATGAGACGGTCCCCTCTTCAGTAATACCTGAGGTTTGGCCTCTCAATGAAAATCCTGAGAAGATTAAGAGAAACAAGGGAAGTATGTATCTCATTTAGCGCCTATTCCTTTCTCAGTGAGTTATTCTGCCGCTGGATCATCTTCCCAGCATTGCCCGTGGGATGGCAACTGTAACAGGCTGAGCTGGTATAGGAATACCCTGAAACCCCCTGGTGATGATTATCCATTGAAGACTGCGGATGGCAGGATGTAGTGCAGGTGTATACCTGGAAATTGCTGGCAGTCGGGTGGCAGTCGGAACATAGGGACCATGCGCTTTTATGTTTCCCTGAATAAATCGGAAAATATGCCCCGTCATGGTTGAACGTTGATGGTGTCCAGGCAGTCTGGGAATGACAGGATGCGCAATCAGTAGGGAACCCGGCGGCGAGGTGATTCGGATTTGTGGTGGCATTGTAATTTGACTGATGGCAGCCTACACAGGTGGTGGGAGTCGTATTGTTGTATATCCCATTGTGACAGGCGACACAAGAAAGCGTTGTGTGAGCCCCCTGTAATACATAGTAATTGTTATGAATCGGAAAAGTGGCGGGCTTCCAGCCCGGAGTGGTTGTATGGCAGGTATTGCAGCTATTCGGGATCCCCAGGCTAATATGATTTGGATTTGTTGTTGCACTGTAATTAGCCTGATGACATCCAACGCAGGTATTCGGTGTTGTGGTGTAATTGCCATTATGACAGTTAACGCAGGCTACCGTTGTATGAGCCCCGGTTAGTGCATAATAATTGCCATGTATAGCGAAGGTTGCAGGTTTCCATCCGGGGGCTGTAGTATGGCAGGTAGCGCAGGTATTCGGAATGTTCTTAGCCGGGTGGTTCGGATTTGTTGTTGCATTGTAATTTGCCTGGTGGCAGGCTGAACAATCTGTCGGAGTACCTGCAAAACCATTGCTGTGACAACTACTGCATGGCGTTGTTAAATGAGCCCCGGTCAGGGGGAAGCCACCATTATTATGGTTAAAAGCCCCTGAGACGCTTCCTGTGGGGTGACATTCATAACAGGGCAGGCTTGCATAGGAATATCCTCCTACTCCGTTATGTTTGCTGTCCATATCCGGCTGGTTATGAGCATGGCAGTCTATACAGCTGAACGTTTTAAGGCTTCCTGGGGTTGTATGGCATTCGGCACAGGCGCTCCAAGTACCTGCATGTTTTCCTGAATAAACCGGGAAGAATTGTGCATCATGAGCTGTATATGTGGCGGGCTTCCACCCCGGATTCGTTGTATGACAATCAATACAGCTTGTCGGGAAGCTGGCAGTAATATGATTCGGGTTGGTTGTAGCATTGTAATTGGCCTGATGACAGGAAACACATTCTTTAGAAATGTTAGTGTAATTCCCGTTGACGTGGCATTGCCCGCAATCACCTATGGCATGGCCGTTAGTGAGAGGGAAAAAGTCATGATTGATATTTGTTGTAGTCCATGTAAACCCAAACAGGGAATGGCATTCCGAACAATTCTTTGAATATCCTCCTGTGACATGGTTTGGTTTTGTAGCACCCTGGTAATCTTTGGCATGGCAGTCGTAACATTCCACGCCTTGTGGCTCAAATCTCAGCAATGAAGCCGATGGATGACAGCGTGAACAATCAGAAGTGTAATGAGGGCCTACAAGCGGGAACCTGCTTTTCTGGTGCATTTCGGTGATATTCTCTACAATCCATGATTTTGATGTATGGCATCTTCCGCAGTCGGGCCCCACAGTCTGGTAATGCATATCGGTATGACAATCCACGCAGGCAGTTTTGGCTTCAGAAAATACAAGACTTTTATGGCATTGCCTGCAGTTGATGACCTGGTGCTGACCAACCAGGGGCATCGCCGTTTTATTATGATCGAAAGCATAAACCGATTTATCAAACGTCCACCCTTTCGAACTATGACAAAGATCACAGCTGAGCTTAAAATCTTTGCCGTGCGGGGAATCTGCAATCAAACGTAAAGTCAATAATAAAAAGACCGGCAGAAGCAGGCTGATTAATGACAACTTTCGCATCTTGTATCCTTTATTTTATAAAGTACATAAGTAATATTCTGTTCAGTTACCGTTTTGTGGCATTTAGCGCAGGGTACATTCTGATGCTTCCCGTCCAGCTTAAATGCCGTTTTATTATGATCAAAATTCGCAATCTTCCATATACTGGCATTATGACAGCGCAAACAATCGGTTATACCGTTAGTTTCAAACTGCCTGTGATGATTATCCTTATGGCAGCCAGAGCAGTTGGCCGACATACCGGCAAATTGCTGGTGTTCGGTTCCGAGGCTGTCCTTTTTAAAATGACAGGCGCGGCAGCTTAAGGTTGCATGGGGCCCTGTTATCGCAAACTGGGTTTGGGAATGGTCAAAGCTTACATCGCCCCAACGTGAAGGGTTATGACAGATTGTACAATTAGTTTCGGAATAGTATTTTTTATTAATAAAGCCTTCATGAATGTCCTTGTGGCAATCGGCACAATGGATCCCGATCTGCCTGAAACTCCATTTTTCCTGTTTTTTATGGCAGGCAAAGCAAGGTGTCGCAAGGTGAGCCCCCTGTAACTTAAAGTTCGCGGCATTATGCTGTTCAATGGTAAATGAAGTCGAAGTGAAACCTTTGGTCGAGTGACAAGCTGAACAATCGGTCAAAACACCCTGTTTTATAAACTGCCCGTAATGGTAGTCGGTATGACAGTCAATGCAACGCTCGTGCTTTACCGGGTCGGTCACATTATTCTTATGGCAGGATTTGCATGAGACAAGCTGATGTTTATTCTCAAGCGCGTACCTTGTTTTAGAGTGATCAAAGTTGCTTATTCCTTTTACCGTATGAAATGATGCTTCTGAATGGCATGACATGCAATTCGGGCCAAACTGACCATGATGAGGATCGGCATGGCAGTTCGAGCACTGCTTATATTGTATTCCGGTAAACTTCTGGAAACTAACATTATTAGTAACAGTTACCGGGTGGCATTTCACACATGGAACAGTCTCGTGCAAGCCCTGAAGAGGAAATTTCGCCGAGGCATGATTGAATTTAGAGGCAGGCTTGAAGGCGGCGTCACCATGGCAGTTCTCGCAGGGAGCAGTTATTGTCTTTTGATGATAATCGGCATGACAGGGCATGCAATTTGTACTCAGGCCAAGGTAGGTGAATTTTTTACTTCTAATCTTCCCGTTGCTGATAAAATCAGGCTTATGGCAATCTTTGCAACCTTTCTTTGCATGGGCACCGGTACCTCAGAAGAAGCATGATACCCCTTGTGCAGGTCAAGTCGGGCCTTTAATTCAGTGTGGCAGGAGAGGCATTTGTCGTTGGTAACCTTGTCGCCCAGGGTATGACAGTGAGTGCAGTTGGAAATGCCTTCAAGATTTGAATGCACAGAAGCGAGCTGCCCCGGAGAGATTTGTGCGATCACCGGGTTAGCAGATAATAACATCCACAAGAAAATATTTATGAAAAATATCCTCTTCATTGTAGCGATGGTATATATTTAATCAGATAAAGGCTGAACCTGCCACAGTCTATCTGTGCTTCAGCACGGCCTCCCCGAATTTCTTAGTTATCTGCAATCCGACTTTCTTCAGGAACTGCGTTGGCAGTTCACCACCGGCAAAAATATAAACCAGATCATTTTTCAATCTGGTTTTCTCCCCTCCTTCTCCTCCCGATGCCAGGGTTATTTCATCCTGTTCAATTGACTCAAGGTTTGTGTTCAGCCTCATATCAACCAAGCCTTTTTCAACAGCTTCATCAATCTTCTCCTTGTTCTGAGGTTTTATACGGCTGAAGGCCTCACCCCTGTATGAAAGTATGACTTTATTATTCGGAGCAAGAAGGAGTGCCGACTCAATAGCTGAATCTCCTCCCCCCACTACCATGACCTCTTTCCCGCTGATGAGCTCGGGCTCCAGCAAACGGTATGCAACTTTCTCAAGTTCCTCACCCGGAATATTCAATTTTCTCGGAGATCCCTGCCTTCCGTCCCCGCCCAGGGTTTCAACCCTGAAATGCCCGTCTTCGGGAACAATTGTCTCTACTTTTGAATTTTCTTTGATGGTGATATTGTTTTTCTGAATAACGCTCTTCCACAGGTCCAGTAACTCTGACTTACTGGTCTCGTATAATTTCAGCTTGCCATGAAGCGGCAGGTCCATTGGCGAAGTCATCACTATTTTCGATCTGGGAAAATTGAAGACAGTTCCGCCCAGAGTCTCCTGTTCAAGCGTTAGGCAGTTGAGGTTATGTTTTTTTGCATTCAGGGAGGCCGAAATACCGGCAGGGCCTGCGCCAACCACGATCAGGTCATAAGCAGCTTTGTGGTGTTTTTTACCAGCCTTAACAATATTTTCAACGGCCTGCCTGCCCTGTTCGACAGCATTCTTTATAAGGCCCATTCCACCAAGCTCACCTGCAATATATATCCCCGGGATATTGGTCTCAAAATTATAATTTACATGCGGCAGGTCCACTCCGCGCTTTTCAGTACCAATGCATAAAGTTATAGCCTGGGTGGGGCAGGCATTGAAACAGGCCCCATGCCCGATACAGTGCGATGCATTAATGGTTGTTGCCTTCCCGTTCCTGATTCCCAGGATGTCTTTCTCGGGACAGGCTGAAATGCAGGCCCCGGTTTGAATGCAGGTATTCTGATCGACGACAGGATGAAGTGAAACCGGTTCATACAAGCCTTCCTGCTTAGCTTTTAAAATCTTTTCCTCAACGAGATTTGAATTCCTTTTTTGCCTTCGTAAATAGAGAATTACAACCACAAGGCAAAAAACAAATACAATAGAGTAGATCAGTATGTTTTCAAAAAGGGTTTCCATTCTTAAATTTAAAAGATCCAACGATAACCAAGTACGATGGTCACACCAACATGAATTACCATGATGATCAGCATCACAATTGCAAAGGGCAGGTGTGCGACATGCCAGTATTTAAACAGGTTCTGCATTGTAACCAGCCTGTCTATGCGTCTGTTCAAGGTTATATCATGCTTTACAAGGTTCACAACTTCTTTCCTGTCGGCACGCGAAAGATTATTCTTCTTCACAGCAGCTTTCACCCTGCTGATAGTCTTCCACTCATCGAAATATTTCCTTGTAAATTTTAAGAATAGGTTGCTTTGATATAATTCGACTTTCTTTTTAGTTGAGTCAATTATAAGGTTGTAGCTTTCTTCGTCGAGATTATAGGATTCGGATAAAATCGTTCCGATATTACTTTTCATATCCCTTACTTCATTTAAACTCAATTCACGTCCTTCTATTGTCCTTGGTATCTGGATATATATAAACCGTCCGACAACACCGCTCAGGAAAACCGCGACCATGCTCCAAAAGCTCACCGCAACCAGACCCCCGAATTTAAACGAAGTATGAAACAGGACCAATACTGGCCCAAGAGTACAGAGAAAGATATGAAACTCAAGCCAATACTTTAATAAACCAAACCGGGACAGGACCCTGCTTCTTTTCCTGACCATATAAAGAACAATGCCAAGTATCATGCAAAGGGAGCCGATGATGCCGAAGCCATGCCCCCAGTTTCCACCCGGCTTCAGGAGGGCATGGCCCTGGTGAAAGAACCTTTCCTCAATCGGAAGCCTGTAATAAGTATAACCATGATAAAAGAGGAAACCCAGAGTGATAAGAACGACAACACTCAGCGCAAAAATGTATACTTTATGAAGGTACGACATATGGCAGAGATTTTTTAAACCAAAGGAAATTCATAGCTTTGTGCAATCAAATATCAATATACAAAGATATGAAAATCCACTACAGAAGCCTCTTTCTGGTAGCATTACTAACCTCCCTCCTTCTTTCATGCCAGAACGGGAGCGATAAAAAAACAGCTGGTCTTGCACCTAATGCTCACCAGGTTAAAGCTGAAGAAGTAATACAGACCAGCGCATACACTTATGTAAGGGTTTCGGCCGAAGGAAGGGAGTACTGGGTTGCCATTGCAAAAATGGATGTAAAAGCCGGCGACACATATTATTGGTCCCAGGGATCTGAAATGCGGGAGTTTACCAGCAAAGAACTTAAACGGACTTTCCGGAGCATCTTTTTCATCCAGGATTTTTCATCAGAAACTATCCTTGCTGATAACCAGATGCTCTCCGGCCAACAGATGGGCCAGATGCATCAAACTGGCTCCGCAGGTAAAATGCCTGCTGTTGAACATAAAGGGATTTCCGTTCCAAAACTTGCCGGTGGTGTAACTATCGCAGAACTGTATAAAGGGCGAAAGAACTTTGAAGGAAAAACCGTAAAGATCCGGGGAGAGGTTGTGAAATTTTCGCCCGGTATCATGGACAAGAATTGGGTTCATCTCCAGGATGGCAGCAAAGACGGGGAAAACTTCGATCTTACAATTACTACCCAGGATATTGTAAAAGTAGGAGAAACTGTAATCTTTGAAGGCAAAGTAACTCTCGACAAGGATTTTGGCGCAGGCTATTATTACGAACTCATGATAGAAGACGCCTGTTTGATAAAATGACCCCTGATCAGGCAATAAAAAAAAGCCCCGCTGAATAGCCGGGCTTTTTTTATTAAGAGATTTGTTACCTTACTTCTTTTCAGGAGTTGCAGGTGCTTTCTTGTCTTTATCGCAGCATTTGCTCCCTTCTTTATGCATTGTGCAGCCGGGCTTGCAAGCTTCCTTTGAAGCAGGAGCTTTTGCATCGGTTTTTGCAGGAGCAGTCTGGGTGGTTGCAGGCTTTGTTTCCTTGGTTTTATCCTGGGTTTTATCCTGAGCTAAAACTGAGGTTGATAAGAATGCTGCCATGGCAATCATTCCAACAAATAATGTTACTTTTTTCATTGATTGTTCTGTTTTATGATTTAACACTTAATAAACGTTCAAAGTTTAAATAAAGTACAAAATTACAAATTTTTTCTGAGGGCGGATGACATTTCCCATAATTTTATTCCGTTGTCCGGGTCCAGGGCTTTGGAATCCACGTCTTTACGATTCATCAGAAATAGATAGTCAAAGGCTTTAGCTTCCACATCCTTTGATGCTGAAAAATATATAACCGGGACCGAAGCATCTTTGGGCGACTTGAAAAACATCCGAAAGACCAGCTTCAGCAATGGCTGGAACAATTTTGGGGATTCCCTTGCTATGTTCGAATTTACAGGACCGGGGCAGAGGGCAAACACAGAAGCAGCTGTATGGCCATTGGGATTAAGCCTTCTCGATAATTCCACGGCAAAAGTTGTCAGCAGCAGTTTACTGTGGCCGTAATGCTCCATAGCCTGCTTGATGCCATAAGGTGTATACCT
>JAPLDN010000300.1 GCA_026391755.1 Bacteroidota bacterium | reverse complement strand
ATCCTGAACAGCTTTTTCATCAGGGCAAAGATAAAAATTTTATCCCATGGAATATTACCTTTGTGCAATATTCAGACAGGATGAATTTTAAGGTTTCCTCCATAACCACGAAACTGCTTTTATTGTTCATGTTTGTCGGCCTGGCCTCCGTGGCTTTAGTCGGCATTTATTCGTTTTATGCTGCCAGGGAAGCAATTATTAAAAGGACCATGGATCAGCTGGTATCGGTAAGGGCTGTCAAGAAACAGCAAATCGAATATTTTTTTGTTGAAAAAATCAGAAGCCTGGGATTTCTTTCACTCAGTCATGATATTGAGCTGCTGGCCAATGATACAGCGGGCCCTGGCCATCAGGACAGGAAGGCGCGTTTGATAGCTATGGAGAACATACAGTCGTATGGCAGGAGCTATGGTTTTTCAAGGCTTTTTCTGGCATACAATCACAAAGGGAATCCCGCGGTACTCGCTCTTGGCGAAGTGGGTTCGGGGGCATGGCCTTCTGCCGAACATGCAAAATTCATCCAGCTGTGGAAGAGCATGGAACAAGGCGATACACTTGTAATCATTGATCTTTTCAGGAGGTCTGCGGATGACAGTGTACCGGTTTGCATGATGGGCAAAGGGATCAGGGATGATCAGGGCAGGCTTAAGGGGGCAGTTATCCTGGAAGTCTCATCGGCCGAGATCAATCGTATTATGCTTCAGAATAACAGCCGGATAGGCCTTGGGCAATCGGGGGAGTCATATCTTGTAGGCCATGATCTGCAGATGCGTTCCGAGTCGCGTTTCATCCCCCATTCGGTTTTAGTAACCGAAGTGCGCTCCCTGAGTGCGAAAAAAGCAATTGCCAATCAAACCGGGGCGATAGGTACTTCAGATTACAGAAATATAAAGGTATTCAGTGCATATGAGCCCCTGGACATCCCTGGTTTGCGATGGATTATCCTGGCTGAGATCGACTACGAGGAATCCCTGATCCCTGTAAACAGGATACGAAACGATATTCTCCTTGTCTCGCTTATCATTTCGATCTTTATCCTGGCCATTGCCAGGCTTATTTCCAAAATGATCACACAGCCTATCATCCGGCTAAAGGATGCTGCCCTTAAAACCGGGCAGGGCGATTTTGACAGCAGGGTGGATGTGAGGTCCACCGATGAGATAGGGGCGCTTGCGGGCACTTTCAATACCATGATTGACAGGATCAGGGAGGAAAGGGAGAGGAGGTTATCGGCCATGTATGACGGGCAGGAGATGGAGAGACAGAGGGTTTCCAGGGAGCTCCACGACGGGCTGGGGCAGAAACTGGTGGGTGCGAAACTTCAACTTGAGAATTGTGACGGGCAGGATTTTCAATGCCTTCAGAAGACCTTTGGAGAGATCAGGAATGTTTTCGGATCACTTATTGAAGAGACCCGTCAGATATCGAATGACCTGATGCCATCGGCCCTGCATGAGCTCGGGCTGGCCAATGCACTGGAGAATCTCTGTAATACGGCAGGTCATCAGGCTAATCTCGAAATTGAATTTTACACTCACGGGTATAATGAGCCGACCGATAACAAGACAACCGTTTACCTTTACCGTATCGCGCAGGAAGCCCTTAACAATGCGATACGTCATTCCGGGGCACAAGACATCAGCATGCAGTTAATAGAAAATAAAGAAAATCTTATCCTTATTCTTGAAGACAACGGCATGGGCTTTATTGACATCAAGGGCGAACCGGGAAGCGGGAACGGACTGTATAACATGCAGGAGCGGGCAAGGATACTGGGAGGGACAATTAATATCGAAACTTCTGAGGGCAAGGGAACCACAATCAGGGTTAAAATACCGAAACACAAATGAAAACAAAGATCAGGGTCCTATTGGTGGATGATCATCAGATCATCCGTGACGGCCTGAGCAATATGCTCCAGGAAGCAGATGATATAGAAGTATGCGGAGGAGCCGCCGATACTGCCCGGGCGCTTGAAATGGTAAAAAAAATAAGCCCCGATGTACTGATCACCGATCTTTCAATGCCTGGCAGATCAGGTATTGAACTTATCCGCAGTATCCATGAGAAGCATCCCGGTATCAATGTGCTGGTATTATCGATGTACGTGACTGAAGATTACATTTTCAATGCGTTGAAAGCGGGGGCCAAAGGCTATCTGCCCAAGCAGGACACCACGAAGGCAGAACTTCTGAAAGCTATCAGGACCGTAGCCAGGGGAGAAGAATTTTTTAGTGACACTATTGCCCAGGTGATCTCGAAACTGTATTCCCATTCGGTGAAAGCCACCACCACACCCGAGGCAATTGCGCGCAAGGCAAGCCTGACCTCAAGGGAGACAGAGATACTTCGCCTATACACCGAAGGCTTGTCCAATACTGAGATTGCCGAACAATTGAACATCAGCATCAGGACTGTTGAGACCCATAAAAACAATATCATGCAGAAGTACAATTTTAAAAGTACTGTTGACATGGTGAAGTTTGCAATACGCAACAATTTGGGAGAGGCGTAGGCCTGAAACCGGGATCCGGGATCTGACATCTCTAAGTAAATCCCTTAGTTTTAATTCCGAACATCCGGTATTCCGCAGTTAACGGGGGTTTGCGTTATTTGTATCCTTATAAATGCACAATCCCAAAAGAAACCTTTAACGGAATATACACTTAACACTTTGATTTATGATTGAAACTGGTTCTACCGGCTTTATGCTGTTAGCGGCCAGCCTGGTCATGTTAATGACCCCGGGCCTGGCAATGTTTTACGGCGGTCTGGCAACCAAGCGCAACATCCTGGGCATAATGATCCAGAGTTTTGTTTCACTTGGCTGGACTACTGTTTTATGGGTAACCTTCGGGTATTCGCTTTGTTTCAGCGGAGGTGACGGGGGCATAATTGGGAACCTCGACAAAGCGTTCCTGCATGGTGTCTCTCCTTCTTCCATGTATACGAACGGAAAAATCCCCGAGTTTGTTTTCATCGCTTATCAGATGATGTTTGCCATCATCACTCCCGCCCTGATCACCGGGGCATTTGTAAACCGGGTGAATTTCAAGGCTTATTTCATTTTCCTGACCATGTGGCAGATCCTGGTTTATTATCCTTTTGTACATATGATCTGGGGTAATGGCCTTCTCGCACATTGGGGTGTGCTTGATTTTGCCGGCGGAATAGTAGTTCATGCCACGGCCGGATTCGCGGCGCTTGCTTCTGTAATTTATGTAGGCGGACGTGTTGACAAGAATTCCACACCAAACAGCATTCCTTTGGTCGCAATCGGAAGCGGATTATTATGGTTCGGATGGTATGGGTTCAATGCCGGGAGCGAGGTCGCGGTCGACTTTGTTACCTCACTTGCTTTTTTGAATACTGATGTCGCTGCTTCCTTTGCTACGGTAACCTGGCTGTTCCTTGAGTGGACTCATGCAAAGAAACCTAAATTCGTTGGCCTGCTTACAGGTTCGATTGCGGGCCTCGCTACTATAACTCCCTGCGCGTGATTTGTTCCATTATGGTCGGCGCCCCTGATCGGTGCCGCCGCAAGTTTGTTCTGTTACCTGGCAGTAATGTTCAAGAACCGGATGAAGTGGGATGATGCGCTTGACGTATGGGGAGTTCACGGAGTTGGAGGTGTGCTCGGGACTATCCTTCTCGGCGTTTTTGCTGTAAAGGGTGTGAATGCAGCAGGTGCCGACGGGCTGCTCGCAGGGAACTCCTCTTTCTTCTTCAAACAGGTGGTAGCAACTCTTGCAGCCGCAACGTATGCTTTCGTATTCACTTATATCATGCTTGTCATTATAAATTTTTTAACTCCTGTTAAAGTGGATGAGGAGGCCGAGAAAACCGGCCTGGATTATGCCATTCACGGAGAAAAAGCTTACGACGAAGGAGCACTGTAGCGGGAACCGGGATCCAGGATGCAGGATGCAGGATGCAGGATACGGGATACGGGATAAGGGATACGGGATGCGGGATTTAGGATAACTGGTCGCGATTCCCGTATCCCGTATCACGGTTTTCGGTTCCCGTAATTTCCATATCTTTGCATCATGGAAAGCATGCGACAGCAGAAAATCAACCGTATGATCCAGAAAGAGCTTGGTAACGCCTTTCTGCGCGAAGGCCGCAGCCTCTTCAGCGGCTCCATGATAACGGTAACAAAGGTCACAGTTACCAAGGACCTTTCACAGGCAAAGATATACCTGAGCCTGTTCGGCACAAAAGATAAAGCGGCTCTTCTGGCCCTGATAAGGCATCACGGAAGGGATCTCAGGTTTCACCTGGGAAAGGGACTGCATAACCAGTTGCGTGTGATCCCGGAGCTCCAGTTTTTTGAAGACGACTCCCTCGATTATATTGAGAATATCGACACCCTGTTGAAAACCTGATCGTTTCATGCAGTACGACCCTATAAAACGTTCCCTGGGCAAGGTATTCAATAAAACCCCCTTTCTTCGCCGGCTGTTTTATAAGCTCCTCGATATCCTGCTGCTACGCTCATGGCATGTGAGGAAGGAACTAAGGCATTGGGCTCAGTTAAAAGCGGGGCCGGGTAAAGTGAACATCCTCGATGCAGGATCAGGGTTCGGACAGTATACATACTTCATGTCGGGGCTCAGGTTAAACAACAGCATTCTTGCAGTTGACGTAAAAGATGAACAAATCGCCGACTGTAATGCTTTTTTTAGCAGCATTGGCAGGAAGGGCGTGCTGTTTGAGAAAGCCGACCTGACTGCATTCACGAAACAGGCTTATTTTGATCTTATCCTTTCGGTGGATGTCATGGAGCATATAGCCGAAGATGAGAAAGTCTTCTCAAACTTCTATGATTCACTTACACAGGATGGGATCCTCCTGATCTCGACTCCATCGGACAAGGGTGGATCCGATGTTCATGATCATGACCATGGGGAATCCTTTATTGATGAGCATGTACGTGACGGGTACAACATCGACAATATCAGCGCAAAGCTCATGAAAGCCGGGTTCACCCGCAGCGAAGCACGCTACACTTATGGAACACCGGGCCAGCTGGGCTGGAAGCTTTCCATGAAATACCCCATCCTTATGCTTAATGCCAGCAGGCTGCTGTTTGTTGTTCTCCCGTTTTATTATCTGATCACTTTCCCGTTTGCATTGCTGTTCAATTATATTGATCTGCATACCAAACATGAAAGCGGAACCGGATTGCTGGTAAAAGCGTGGAAATAAATGAACTTCTCTTTATACATAGCGCGGCGGTATCTCTTCTCCAGGAAGTCACACAACATCATTAACATCATTTCCCTGATCTCTGCTGCCGGGGTAATGATAGTGACGGCTGCCCTGGTGATCGTGCTGTCGGTGTTTAACGGTTTTGCGCGCTTGTCGGAATCCCTGTTCAACTCATTTAATCCCGATATGGCCATCACCTTGAAAAAGGGAAAAACATTCAGGACCGACGAACTGGACATCCGCAGACTAAAACAAATACAGGGGGTAAAATACATAACAGAAG
>JAPLDN010000339.1 GCA_026391755.1 Bacteroidota bacterium | reverse complement strand
CCCCTCGGCTGGGGCAGCAAACACGATATGATCACCGATGCCAACCCGTTTGAAACTGATACACAAAAAGGATTCGGCAGCAGGCAAACCGTTGAATTCAGGTGTCCCGACGGGTCTGCGGATATTTACCTCCTGTTCGCCGGGCTTACAGTCGCTGCAAGACACGGCCTGAAGATGAAGGATGCGCTGGAATATGCCGAAAAAACTTATGTCGACATCAATATTTTTGATGAGAAGAACAAACAAAGAGTGAAAGACCTTCAGCATCTTCCCGATTCCTGCTGGAAAAGCGCCGGCATTTTACAGAAACAGAGGGCGATCTTCGAAAAAGACGGGGTGTTTCCTCCCCTGGTAATCGATGGTATCATCAAGAAGCTCCGCAGCTATAATGATGAGTTCCTGCGCGAATCGATCAAGGATAATGAAAAGGAAGTACTGAAGCTGGTGAATACCTTCCTGCATTGCGGGTGATCCCTCGCTCGTATTAATGCCATAATGTCGCTAAAATCTCAACGACAACGGTCATCTTGTCAGAATTACAGCATGCTTTCACGCTGGCATAAAAATTGAACATCCCTCATCAGCAAACATAAAAAACAATATAAATAAAGGAGGTACACCATGACACTTATCAGATGGCATCAGAGAAACCCCTTAGGGGATATGATGAGTAACTTTTTTGAAAACGAGCTGGGTGATTTCTTCGGAAAGCGTATCACCGATCCGGCCGCAAACATCGTTGAGCAGAACGAATCGTTCCTGCTTGAGATCGCTGCTCCCGGACTGAAAAAAGACGATTTCAAGATCCATCTTGAAAACAGCGTTCTTACAATTTCTGCAGAAATTGAAGATGAAAAGAAAGAAGAAGGCAAGAACTACACCCGCAAGGAATTTTACTATGGTTCTTTCAGCCGCTCCTTCACACTGCCCAAGACGATTGATCTTGAATCTATAAAAGCTGATTACCAGGAAGGGATTCTTAAAGTTACCATGCCGAAGCGCGAAGAAGCAAAGCTGGAAACCAAGAAAGAGATCAAGATCTCTTAAGCGTGATTCGTGATCCGTGAACCAGATCACAAGTCACGAATACCGAATCATGAATCACACAGAAAGGCTGTCCCCATCGGGATGGCCTTTTTTCGTGAACCTTGACCCGGTTCCCGGTTCACGAATTTCATACCTTTGCCTTCCAAATGAAAACCCCCACCCAAAACCAGCGTGCTCACCTGGCCTTACTGGCAACCGCTTTTATATGGGGGCTTAATTATACAATTTCAAAATACCTTCTCACGGGGATCTTTACCCCCTTGCAGCTGATCTTCCTTCGTTTGCTGGGCGGTATGATCTGCTTCTATATTTTCCAAAAACTGTTTGTTCATGAGAAAGTCGCACGTAAAGACCTGATCATGCTGGCCTTCCTGGGGATCATCGGGTTCGGACTGAACCAAACCTTGTTTTACGCCGGGCTCGCATTCACTTCTCCCGTGGATGCATCCATTCTGCATGTGATTAATCCTATTCTGGTCCTTATTTTTTCAAGCCTTCTTATCGGCGAAAAAGTCACTTTTAGAAAAACAGGGGGGATCTTACTGGGAAGTTCAGGCGCCCTGCTGCTCATTTTTTACAGCAGCGGCGTGAGCTTCAGCGGGAACCATGCCCTCGGAAACCTGATGATCATCCTGAACATGCTTTGCTACGCACTCTACCTCGTCCTGATCAAACAATTAACAGGGAAATATAAAACCGCAACCATCCTGAAATGGGTTTCTTTATTCGGCTTCATTTTTATCATCCCGTTCTCAATCAAACCGGCCTTACAGATCCACTACTCCGCAATTTCTTTAAACACCTGGCTCTGGGTCCTTTACGTTATACTGATGAATACTTTCATGGCCTACTTCCTCGTGAATTACGCCCTTGAAAGGGTCATGCCAAGCGTTGTGAGCTATTACACCTACCTACAGCCATTCATTGCCGCGGCTGCCTCGGTCACCGTGGGAAGCGGGACTATCACCTGGACTAAAATTCTTGCAGCATCCCTGATCTTCAGCGGAGTAGCCCTTGTAAACAGCGGGTCAAAAAAGGAACAATCAATAGAATCAAACCCGGCCCGGGATTGAGTTTCGCGAAAGCAGGAAATTAGGGGATGGCTTAAAGAAGGTGACGGAAGGGAGTGAGTAACCACTCAAAGAATTTTTCTACCCAGGACCTTCTTTGCCAGACTTCATAAATGAATGGTTCAGACGACTTTAACGTTTCCGTCACATGGGATTTTAGCTGATCAATAATGCTCTGTTCTGATCCTATCAGCGCAATCTCGTATTGGAAGCGGAAACTGCGGTAATCGAAATTGGCCGAAGAAATTGAAAAAACTTCATCGCCTTAAAATATCAATCATCCTTACATCGGAGTTCTTGGGCATTATGATCTTCACCTCCACTTTTCTCTTGCTGGCATCCATCAGCGCTTTCCTGAGGTTATAACCCGGGAGGAAATAAGGAGTCTCTATGACTATGGATTTCTTTGCCAGTTTGATCATCCGTGAATATTTCTTGCGGATCCTCTGCAGGGGAAGGGAAGGCACATCCCGCATGATCTCGAAATCTTCATGATGTATGGTACGGGTGAAAGCCAGCTTTGTCGAAATGATATAGGGATTGAAGGCCTCGAATGTTTCATTGAAAACTTTCTTCATCGCCAGGGCCAGGTCCCCTTCGGTTCTCAGGGCCAGTTCCCTCC
The DNA here is from genome assembly GCA_026391755.1 of Bacteroidota bacterium. Classification (GTDB taxonomy): domain Bacteria; phylum Bacteroidota; class Bacteroidia; order Bacteroidales; family FEN-979; genus CAIRDP01. Next base: position 8,085 of record JAPLDN010000339.1, on the reverse strand, counting down.
AGTTAAGATTGTAACCTGTGATATTAGCCGAACCGAGGTATGAAATTTTATCGTCGATCACAAGAATTTTACGATGGTCGCGACGATGCCCCCTGGTAAACAGGTCGGAATTTATCTTGATTTTCTCGAAAAATTTCACCTCCCCTTTGGAACGGATCATCTCGGTAAAGAAATCCTCACTTACAGGCCCTTTTCCCCAGGAATCTATAAGAACGCGGATTTTTACGCCTTCCTTTGCTTTTTTCGTCAGCGCATCCCTGAAGCGCTCGCCCATATGGTCATTGGCGAATTTGTAAGTCTCCAGCAATATATACTCCTTCGCCTCAGCTATATCATTCAGCATGAGGTTATAAAGCTGGAAAGTATCGTCGATGAGCCGGAACTGCATAGGACAAAGATACAAGATATCTGACATCCGATATCAGATATCAGATGTCAGATAACAGATGTCAGATTTCCGGCTTTTCTTATCTTTACCAGCATAAATCCAAGCATCATGATCAAATCGATGACAGGCTACGGCAAGGCAGTGGCAGAATACGGGGACCGCAGGCTTAGCATAGAGGTGAAAAGCCTGAACAGCAAACAGCTTGACCTGGCGCTCAGGCTCCCGGCCATGTTCCGCGAAAAGGAAGCTGAAGTGAGGAACCTCATCTCCCAGAAACTTGAACGAGGGAAAGTGGACCTGATCATAGCTACAGAACTTTCGGGAGAATCCTCAGGCATATCCATCAATCACGAGCTGGCAAAACAGTATTATGCAGATCTCAAATCACTTCAGCTCGAACTGAAGGAAGATTGTCCGGGAGGTTTGCTATCCCTGATCATCAAAATGCCCGATGTGATCCAGTCGGCAAAGGACGAACTCAACGAAAACGACTGGCTGCTGGTAAGGGCAGGAATTGAACATGCCCTTGCCCTGGTCGATGAATTCCGCATTGGCGAAGGATCCATCCTTTACACCGATATCAGTAAAAGGATACAACTGATCAATCAATATCTTACTGAAGTTGAGCCCTTTGAACAACAAAGGATGAACGATATCAGGGAGAAAATGCACAGGGATTTTTCCACCTACAAATCTGACTTCAACGGTTCGGCCCCCGACCAGAATCGTTTCGAGCAGGAGATGATCTATTACCTTGAACGCCTTGATATTACCGAAGAAAAGATCCGCCTTAAAAAACATTGTGACTACTTTCTCAATACGATTGAGGAAGGTGTTTCCCAGGGCAAAAAGCTGGGCTTCATAACCCAGGAAATAGGCCGGGAGATCAACACCCTTGGCTCCAAAGCCAACCAGGCCGATATCCAGAAACTGGTGGTCCAGATGAAAGATGAACTTGAAAAGATCAAGGAACAGCTCATGAATATCCTATGACGCGAAAAGCTATTATCATTTGCGCCCCGTCGGGTGCCGGCAAGACCAGCATTGTCAGGCATTTGTTAAGCGTGCTTCCACGGCTGTCGTTCTCAGTTTCAGCCTGCAGCCGTCAGCAACGTGAAAATGAGATCAACGCAAAAGATTATTATTTTTTGACTGCGGATGAGTTCCGCTCCAGGATCAATCATGGCGACTTCGTCGAATGGGAGGAAGTTTACCCGGGGAGCTATTATGGCACCCTGAAGTCGGAACTTGAACGGATCTGGAAGGACGGGAAAAGCCCGGTTTTCGATGTGGATGTGAAAGGCGGCATCAGCCTGAAAACCTATTTCGGCTCCAATGCCCTCGCCATTTATATAAAACCCCCTTCCATCGAAGCCCTTGAAAGCAGGTTGAGAAAACGGGGGACCGAGACCGAGGAAACCCTCAGGAAACGCCTTGAGCGGGCCGAATTCGAGCTCGGGTTTGCAAACAATTTCGATATCGCCATCATCAATGAATCTCTTGAACAGGCCTGCAGCGATTCAGTTGATGCCATTACACAATTTCTTAACCAGCAATGAGCAAAGAAGGCAAAACCGGACTGTTTTTCGGGTCATTCAACCCCATTCATAACGGTCACCTTATGATCGCTTCCTACATGGTTGAATATGCCGGCCTCGACCAGGTGTGGTTTGTTGTATCGCCTCATAATCCCCTGAAAGAAAAATCAACCCTTCTTGGCGACACTCACCGCCTCGCCCTGGTAAACCTGGCCATTGACGACGATCCCCGTTTCAAATCCTCCAACATCGAATTCAAACTTCCGAAGCCGTCGTATACTATCGATACCCTCACATATCTTTCGGAGAAATACCCCGGGAAGCAGTTCGTCCCTATCCTGGGATCCGATAATCTGCCCACATTGCATAAATGGAAAAACTGGGAAGCCCTGCTCTCCCAGTACACTATTTATATTTATCCCCGTCCCGGTGCCGCCCCCAGCCAGTTCGACCACCATCCCTCCCTGATCAGGGCTGATGCACCGCTTATCACAGTCTCGTCTTCATTTATCCGCAAAGGCATTAAAGAAGGCCGCGACATGAGGTATTTCCTGCCCGAAAAAGTGTGGAAGTATATTGATGAGATGAATTTTTACAGGTAAGATTCAGTATCCGGGTTAATCCCTCCGTTACGAAACTACTGCGATCCACATCCGCTCGCATCTTTACACCGCCGCTACGGTTGCTGCGTCCCTCATGCCTCCCTGATCCCTAATCCGATCCAGTTGAAATTCACTCCTTGCACCTGATGCGGCTTGTGTAAAATGCCTCGCTGATTACATTCGTTTTTGGAATCTTCGCCGGCTATGGTCCCCGCAGTAGTTCCTAAAGCGTCGGAATTAACCCGGATACTTCATCAAACAATTTGAACGATAATTATTCCAACTTGAACGGGGAGAAATTCGTATCCCTGTCATAATAATCTTCGTTTTCCTTTTTCTTCAGGAATGCCACAATGCGATAGGTGGCCGGCGTGGCACAAACTTCCCAGAGCACTTTCAGAGAATAGTTTGTAAGCAAGACAGTGATCAGCAGGTTTGTAGGCCAGAACCCCAGGAAGGCCATGGGATAGAAGATCAGTGAATCCACTGCTTCACCGGCAACAGTTGAACCTATGGTGCGTGTCCACAGGTATTTCCCGTTGGTCCAAACCTTCATTTTCGCAAGGACGTAAGAATTCGAGAGCTCGCCGCAGAAAAAGGCCGTGATGGAGGCAATGACCACCCTGGGGGTTTGACCGAACACCACCTCAAAGGAATGCTGATGTACCCAGCCGGCTGCAGGTGGAAGATTTACCACAACAGAAGCCATCACCGAAGCAAAGATCAAAGCGGTAAACCCGGCCCACACAACTTTCCTGGAACGGGCATAGCCGTATACTTCAGTGAGGATATCATTGAAAAAATAAGAGATAGGAAAGAACAATATCCCTGCCCCGCAGGTGATGGGGCCGACGGTAATCACCTTCTCGGCACCGATCAGGTTCGAGCACAGCAGCACGGTAACGAAGGCTGCCATGATGAGGTCGTAGTAACGGTATGTTCGGCCCATGTTTATTATATGATAACTGGATAAGCTGCTTCGCAGCGATAACTGGATAACTGGATATGGCGCTACGCGCCGATAACTGGATATCCAGCTATCCAGTTCTCCAGCTATCCAGCCATCATTTCCTCTATCTCTTTAACTGTCTTCGGAATCGGTTTGCCCAGCACCCTCACGCCATCCGCAGTCACAAGAACATCATCTTCAATACGTATGCCTCCGAAATCGAGATAGTTCATTACTTTCTCGTAATTGATGAATTCGGTATTCCTGTTCTCGTTTTTCCAGATCTCTATGAGTTCGGGGATGAAATAGATGCCAGGCTCAATGGTCATGACGAATCCCGTTTGCAGCTTGCGGCCGAATCGTAAATAGCCGAGTCCGAACTCCTTTGAGCGCTGCACTTCATTATCATAGCCCACGAAGTTCTCGCCCATACCTTCGAGGTCATGAACGTCGAGCCCCAGGGGATGGCCGAGGCCGTGAGGGAAGAACAAGGTGTGGGCTCCTTTGGCGACGGCTTCTTCAGGATCGCCTTTCATAATACCCAAAGCTGTAAGCCCTTTGGCAATCTCGGTTGCAGCAAGAATATGAATATCCTTAAACGGGACGCCGGGTTTTACGGCTTTGGTGGCTTCCAGGTTCGCCTTAAGCACGATCTCATAGATCTCCTTCTGACGCTGTGAAAATTTTCCTCCTACGGGGACAGTGCGTGTGATGTCCGATGCATAATGCAGATCGTTTTCGCAACCGGCATCGATAACCATCATACGGCCTTCGCTCAGGACGTTGCCGTGGTAATGATTATGAAGGGTCTGCCCGTTGACTGTGAGGATCACCGGGAAAGAAACCGGTCCGGCATTGGCCAGGGCGATGCCTTCTATGGTTCCGGCAATCTGCTGTTCAACCACACCTGGCTTGGCCATTTTCATTGCGGTGGTGTGCATGACATACGCCACATCGACCATCTTTTCGATCTCTTTCACTTCAAGCTCATCCTTGATCATGCGCAGTTTCACAATGGCACGGATCAATTCTTCGGAAACCTGTTCGTGTAATTTCAGGTGATCCATACTCAACAGTCCTGCAAGCTGAACGCGGGTTTCGGCCCGGTAGGCCGGGGCAAAATGAATTTTTCGTCCTTTGGCTACAGCCATTCCGATATATTCAGCCAGTTCGATGAGGGGGAAAGTCACTGAAATTCCTGCTTTGGCAGCCTGTTCAGCTATTGAGGGCTGTTTTCCCATCCAGATGATATCGCTTATATCCAGATCATTTCCGAAAATGATGTCTTTCCCATGATCCAGGTCAAGCAGGCCGGCCAGGTCGGGATGATCCAAACCAAAGAAATAGGAAAAATTACTATCCTGCCTGAAGCTGTATGTATTTGCGGGATAATTGAAGGCCATTTCGGTATTGCCTAAAAACAGCACTATTCCGTTTGAAAGCTCAGCACGGAGCTTTTTTCTTCTTTCTGTATAAATTGCTGGGGGAAACATAATTTAGACTGGTTTTGAATTAGTAAAAAAATCGGGTTCTTATTCTGTTTTCAAAAAATTATCTGTTAATTTTGTTCGGTCCGCGATAATTCTATCAACAAATTAACGGCAAATTCCTTTTACTTCATCTATTTGACAAACATTTTTAAGTCCGGGTTATGAGCGCATCATTTTTACGATTCTCATCCATTACGAAAAAGATCTGGATGGCATTGCTTGGGATCTTCCTGTTGATCTTCCTTGTGGTACATCTGAGTATTAATCTCTGCCTTTTACGCAGCGACGGCGGAAGGTGGTTCAACGACGCGGCCTATTTCATGGGTACGAACTACGTTGTGAAAACTTTCGAGGTTGTTCTGTTTGCTGGCTTTCTCCTGCATATCCTGCTGGGTATTATCCTGCAGGTACAGAACTGGATGTCGCGGCCTGTAAGGTATGCGGTGAACAACAAAAGCACAACACCTTTCCTTTCAAAGTACATGATCTGGACAGGAGGGATCATTTTCATTTTCCTGTTGATCCACTTGATGAACTTTTACGCTATCAAGCTGGGCTGGGTTGATGGCCCCAGGATGGCCGGCGGCGAACCCAACTTTTACCAGAGGGCGATCGACTTGTTCAGTCAGCCTGCATATTCCCTGGTTTACATCCTGCTATTCATCGTCCTGGGCGTTCACCTGAACCACGCATTCCAGGCTGCCTTTCAGTCTCTTGGCCTGAATTTCACGAAATATACAAAGTGTATTGAGCGCTTTGGCGTTGCATATTCCATTATCGTTCCCTTAGGCTTTATTATCATTCCCATTTATTTTTTACTTATCCGATAGGCTATATGGCTGAGTTGAATTCAAAAATCCCGAAAGGGCCGGTGGCCCAGAAGTGGAGCAATTACAAGGCCCACCAGAACCTGGTCAATCCCTCGAACAAACGCAAACTCGATATCATTGTCGTAGGCACAGGGCTTGCAGGAGCATCTGCAGCTGCTTCCTTTGGTGAACTGGGTTTCAATGTCAAGATCTTCTGCTACCAGGACAGCCCCAGGAGTGCCCACAGCATAGCCGCCCAGGGTGGTATCAACGCCGCAAAGAATTATCCAAACGACGGCGACAGCATTTACCGCCTCTATTACGACACCCTCAAAGGGGGCGACTACCGTGCCCGTGAAGCCAATGTTTACCGCCTGGCCGAAGTAAGCAACGCGATCATTGACCAATGCGTGGCCCAGGGTGTCCCGTTTGCACGAGAATATGGAGGATCACTCGAAAATCGGTCGTTTGGGGGAGCTCAGGTTTCCAGAACTTTTTTTGCACGCGGACAAACAGGTCAACAGTTGTTGCTCGGGGCATATTCCGCATTAAGCCGCCAGATCAAGCTGGGCATGGTAAAGATGTATAACCGCCATGAAATGATGGATCTGGTGATGGTGGATGGCAAAGCCCGCGGGATCATAGCCCGTGACCTCATCAGCGGCAAACTCGAGCGATACTTCGGGCATGCTGTGATCCTTGCTACCGGGGGCTACGGAAACGTGTTCTATCTTTCAACCAATGCCATGGGGTCCAACACCAGCGCACTCTGGCAGGCTATGAAACAAGGGGCTTATTTTGCAAATCCCTGTTTCACCCAGATCCATCCCACTTGCATACCCGTTCACGGCGACTACCAGTCGAAACTCACCCTGATGAGTGAAAGCCTCCGCAACGACGGCCGCATCTGGGTTCCCGGGAAAAAGGAAGATGCAGAAAAAAACCGACAGGGACAGCTCAAAGCAAATGATATCCCCGAAGAAGACCGTGACTACTTCCTTGAAAGAAGGTATCCGGCTTTTGGAAATCTTGTCCCCCGCGACGTTGCTTCCCGCGCAGCCAAGGAACGCTGCGATGCCGGTTTCGGGGTAGGGCCCACGGGGCTGGCTGTCTTCCTCGATTTCAAGGAGTCCATTGCAAGACTGGGGAAACATGTGATCGAAGAGCGTTATGGCAACCTCTTCCAGATGTATGAAAAGATAGTGGATGAAAATCCGTATGAAAATCCAATGATGATCTACCCTGCTGTACATTATACCATGGGCGGATTATGGGTTGACTATGAACTGATGTCGACAGTGACCGGGCTGTTCGTTGCCGGTGAAGCCAACTTCAGTGATCACGGTGCAAACCGCCTGGGGGCCTCAGCCCTGATGCAGGGCCTGGCCGATGGTTATTTCGTTCTTCCGTATACGGTTCAGAACTACTTATCCGCCGAAATTAAAACTCCCAGAATTCCTGTCGATTCCAAGGCGTTTGTTGAAGCAGAAAAGAAAGTGCAGATCCGGCTTGAAAAACTGATGGCAATTCAGGGAACGAATACCGTTGACCACTTCCATAAGGAATTGGGGAAGATCATGTGGGAGCATGTTGGCATGGGACGCACCAAAGAAGGGCTCACCAAAGGGATTGCCCTGATACGTGATCTCAGGAAAAAATTCTGGGCTGATGTGCTTATCCCCGGAAAAATTGACGAGCTCAACGTTGAACTCGAAAAAGCCAACCGTGTTGCCGATTTCCTCGAATTAGGGGAATTGCTGGCGCTTGACGCACTCGAACGCAACGAAAGCTGCGGCGGGCATTTCCGCGAGGAATACCAGACCCCCGAAGGCGAATGCATGCGCGACGACAAGGATTATAAATATGTCGCCGCCTGGGAATATGTCGCCGAAGGTGAATTCAGATTACACAAAGAGCCGCTCGTGTACGAAGAAACAGAAGTGAAAGCAAGGAATTATAAATAGCCATGAGTGATGAGTGATGAGTGATGAGTGATGAGTGATGGGTGATGAGTGATGAGTGATGAGCCATGAGTGATGGGTGATGAGTAAAGAGTGAAATGGAAATGGGGAAAATTATTTCATATCATGACCTGGAGGTATGGAAAAAAGCCGTCATTTGCGCTAAAGAAGTTTATAGATTAACAGAGAATTTTCCAGAGAAAGAAAAATATGGTTTAACCAGTCAAATAAGGAGGGCAACAGTATCGGTCCCGGCAAATATTGCTGAGGGATGGGGCAGAGAAAGTTCGAAAAATTTCATACAGTTTTTAAGAACTGCACGAGGATCTCTGTATGAACTTGACACAT
>JAPLDN010000035.1 GCA_026391755.1 Bacteroidota bacterium | reverse complement strand
GTCACCAGTCATGGATAGGTAAACTCCCCGTGTTCCGAGAAAATAGTGAGTTTTGGAGAACCTGAGTTTTCGACATGCCCGATGATCCTGGCTTCGAGATTAAATTCGGCAGCAATTTCAATGAGTGTTTGGGCGATAGTTCCAGGCACATACAGCTCCATACGGTGACCCATATTGAAAACCCTGTACATCTCTTTCCAGTCGGTGCCTGATTGTTCCTGAATAAGCCTGAATAAAGGGGGGGTGGGGAAGAGTTTGTCCTTGATAATATGCAGGTTACCAGCAAAATGCAGGATTTTTGTTTGTCCGCCCCCGCTGCAATGTATCATCCCATGAATTTCCCGCCTGGAATTCTTCAACATCTCCCTGATAACAGGGGCATAGGTGCGGGTAGGGGAGAGAACCAGTTTCCCGATATTCATTCCATCGATGTCCGAAGGATCGCAGAGGTTTTTATGACCTGAATACACCAGGTCAGCGGGGATTGCAGGATCGAAGCTTTCGGGGAACAAGCCGGCGTATTTTTTATTTAAAACATCATGCCTGGCGGATGTCAGCCCGTTGCTGCCCATGCCTCCGTTGTATTCTCTTTCATAGCTCGTTTGGCCGAAGGATGCAAGTCCAACGATCAGGTCACCGGCTTGTATACGCGCATTGTCAATAACCTCGCTGCGCCTCATCCGGCAGCTTACAGTGGAATCAACAATTATCGTACGCACCAGGTCTCCCACATCGGCGGTTTCACCCCCGGTCGACCATATGTCAATGCCGTGAGAGCGCATAGAGGCAAGGAAGTCTTCGGTACCATTGATGATCTCGGATATCACTTCTCCAGGGACCTTATTTTTATTTCTTCCAATAGTCGAGGAAAGCAGGATATTGCCGGTTGCACCCACGCAGAGAAGGTCGTCGAGGTTCATGACAACAGCATCCTGTGCGATCCCTCTCCATACCGAGAGATCCCCGGTTTCTTTCCAGTACAGGTAAGCAAGGGAGGATTTTGTGCCGGCCCCGTCGGCATGCATGATGTTGCACCAGGTTTCATCGTTCCCGAGGATGTCGGGGATGATTTTGCAGAATGCGTTGGGAAACAGCCCTTTGTCAAGATTTTTTATGGCCGAGTGAACATCTTCCTTTTGTGAAGAAACACCTCTTTTATCATATCTTGAGGGATTGCTCATAGATCAATCAAAGATAATCTGGCCTTTTTCTTCATCTATATGATAAGTCCCGAACTTCTTCATGGTATTTTCACCGAATTTTAAAGCGCCCCGGATTTTGCTGTTCACTACAACTTTTACGTCTTTGAAAGTATTCCTGGCTATGCGGACTTCCTTCAGGGTGATCACTGCTTTTTCACTGATGGTTTTTTCCTGGATTAGTTTTGTGGCATCTCCTTCAAAGTCATTTTTATCGATCACCCCGTCTTTGAGCAGCTTGAATGCCTCGGTTGAAGAGATAAATGCGTCTTTCTCCGAAGGGTCATAGGTAAATGTCACGGCAATCCCGTTTATAAAGCAGCTGCCATCATAAGTTCCGTCTTTAAGCTTTGTGAGAGGAATGCCGTTCACCTCGGGTGTTACAACCACTTCGATTTTTGTTGTACTTTGGGCCTTCCTTTGTAACTTCTTTGACCAGAATTCTTGGAACTCTTTCACCGTAACCTTTCGCAACCAGGCGGTCGGGATCAATACCCCTTGTTATAAGGTAGTCAACGACACTTTGCGCACGTTTCTGCGAAAGTATGTCATTTCGTTCTTCACTATCCCTGGAGTCGGTATGAGCGGCTAGTTCTATAACTATAGTCTCATTGGCATCGAGTGTTTCGATGAGGCCCTGGAGCGAGTCCTGGTACTGGGGTTTGAGATCCCATTTTGCAAGGTCGTACAGGATATCGGGAAGTACTACGGGCTTTTTGGGGATCGGCTTCAATACGAAATTCCTGGTGAGGTCCTTGCTTCTTTCGAGGCCCACTGTGGTTTCCCGTCCTTTTTCGTTGAAATAATCCTTCTTGGTCACCAGGATATCGTATGTCGTATTTGCAGTGATCTGCATCTTGTTAAAGCTGTAATGGCCTTTTTCGTCGGTTGAATATTTAAAAATGCGGCCATTGGTACCTGTTGCCCTTACTTCAGCGCCCTGAACGGGAAGCAGAGAGCGGTCGTCGGTTACGTTGCCTTCGAGGGTATAATAAATCGGGGGAATAACAAAAGAGTAAATATCGTCTCTCCCTTTTCCACCGGGCCGGTTTGATGTAAACAGTCCTTCCTCTGATTCTTCAGCATTGAACACGATTGCCAGGTCGTCGGCCGGGGAGTTGATCGGGGGCTTCATGTTTACGGGTGTACTCCATTTGCCTTTGGAAAAGACAGAGTAGAAAATGTCTGATCCGCCCATCCCGGGCAGCCCGTCGGAAGAGAAATACAGAATGCTGTCGTTCCTGATAAAAGGGAAGAGCTCATTTCCCGGAGTATTGATTACCGGGCCAAGGTTCTCTTTGATCCATTTGCCTCCTTTTTTGCTGGCCATCCAGATGTCCTTTCCGCCCAATCCCCCCGGCAGCTCTGCCGAAAAATAAATAACATCTCCGTTCGCGACAGAAGGATGCCCGTAAACGCTTGAACTATCCCCTCCCAGCTCAAGCTTTTCAGGATCTCCCCAGCTGCTGGTTCCTATACGGCTGGTCA
>JAPLDN010000102.1 GCA_026391755.1 Bacteroidota bacterium | reverse complement strand
AATCAATGCAACGTACGGAGGCGACCAAAGAGCTGTCGCCCTTTTCTTTTCCGGGACTTTGTTCATGGTCCTCACAACCGACATACTGAAATGCGTTCTTGCCAACAGGATTAAAATCCTTGGAAACCCCCAGGTAAAATTATGGCTGAACAGGATTGTAGGCTTGTTGTTCATGATCATCGGCTCATTCATCATCGCCGGGTCCTTGTTCGAATATTACCGTGGAATACAAATACATATGCCTTAATTCACCACTTAACTTCTAAATCATTTCTATGAATTACAATGTAAAAAAAATGATCTGTGCAGCACTTGGTTTGCTGATGTGGACATTGCCTGTTATTGCCGACAACCCACCCGATGAGGGAATGTGGTTGCCTCTGCTGATTGACCGCCTCAATTATGTTGACATGCAAAAAATGGGGCTTCATCTCACCGCTGAGGAACTTTATAATATTAACCACTCAAGCCTGAAAGACGCAATTGTCGGCCTTTCTGCCAACGGAGGGGGACAAGGCTTCTTCTGTACGGGTGAAGTTGTTTCAGGCCAGGGACTGATCTTCACAAATCACCATTGCGGTTTTAATGCAGTTCAAAGCCATAGTACAACCGAGCACGATTATCTTACAAATGGGTTCTGGGCTATGAATAAGAGCGAGGAACTCCCAAATGAAAAAATGTGTGCTTCTTTCCTGGTTCGGGTTGAGAACGTTACCGATTCGATAATACCTTTCCTTCCCGATACTTTGAAGGAGGCCGACAGGCAGGCTAAGATACGCAGCATCAGCAACAAGATAAAGAAGAAGGCAGAAGAAGACGGGAAATATGATGCCGCTGTTCAGTCTTTCTTTTCCGGAAATGAATACTACCTTTTTGTTTATAAAACATATAGGGACGTAAGGCTGGTGGGTGCCCCCCCATCATCAATCGGGAAGTTTGGCGGGGATACAGATAACTGGATGTGGCCCAGGCATACCGGTGATTTTACAATCTTCCGTATTTATAGTGACTCGACCGGAAATCCTGCAAAATATTCTAAAAACAATGTTCCCTTTAAGGCATCGTATCATTTGCCTATCAGTCTTAAAGGCATCAAGAAAAACGATTTTGCGATGATCTGGGGTTATCCTGCAAGAACATCGCGTTATCTTACTTCCTATGGTATAGAGTATAACCTTGCCGTTCAGTACCCGACACTCATCACCCTCTACGGCAAGAATCTGGAAGTGATGAAAGCAAGAATGGATGTTGACAAGGCAGTGAAAATCGAATATGCCGGCAATTACGCTCAAACTGCCAATACCTGGAAAAATTACATCGGCCAGTCTAAAATGCTGAAGCGCAACCATGTCGAAGATAAAAAGAAAGATATTGAAACGGCCTTCATTGCCTGGTACAGAAAGGACCCTGCCCGCCAAAAGAAATACGGGCACGTTCTGGATGACCTGAAACAGGCCTACGCTGCCCTTATAAAAGTGGCAGTCCCGATGTATTACTCAAGTATGGGTGCATCTGCCCTGGATATCCTTCAGATAGCAGGCAAGGCTTCGGCAATTGAAGAGGCTTATGCTAATACAGGCTTCGGAACAGCCTGCGATCTTCAGTGAAATCATCAAGGAATACGGCAACGATTTCAAGGCTTATGCCGAAATGGTCTATTACACTTCTATTTTTGACTCTGCCGAAAAACTGAATAAATTCCTGGATAAGCCAAACAGGAAAACACTTGAAAAAGATCCGGCCTGGAAACTGTCCCGGTCGGTAAGTGAAACTGCGGCAAAGTATTCCAATGCAATGACAGCCCTGAGAAATAACGTTGCCGCCGGCAACAGGTCGTTTATAGCAGGGATAAGGGAAATGGATCCTGATAAAAAATATTATTCCGATGCCAATTCTACCATGCGGATGAGTTATGGGAAAGTGCTCGACTATTTCCCAGCTGATGCGGTACATTATGATTATATAACTACACTTTCGGGGGTAATGCAGAAGGAAGACCCGGATAACGAAGAGTTCATCGTTGAAAAGAAACTGAAGGATCTCTACCGTCAGAAAGATTATGGCAGGTATGGGGAGAACGGTGAAATGATCGTTTGTTTTCTTACTACTAACGATATAACCGGAGGTAATTCGGGAAGCCCGGTAATTAATGCCGACGGACAGCTGATCGGACTTGCATTCGACGGGAACTGGGAGTCGATGAGCGGAGATATCATGTTTGAGCCCGATCTGCAAAGAACCATCAATGTGGATATTCGTTATGTGCTGTTCATCATCGATAAATTTGCAGGTGCAACAAACCTGATCAATGAACTTACGCTGATTCAATAGATACGGTTTTCATTTGATCTTGTAAACATCCCCGGTTTGAGGAAAACTCTTTCCCGGGGATGTTTTCTTTATTTTGATCCCGAATTTTCAGCGATGGATTAAGCGGCTTTATCGACAGAATCAACCTCATCGCAGATTAGGCCTGGAATTTTTAACTTCCGGCTAAATCTTTCCCTATCTTAGCATTGATTTTCAATCGTATCGGATGAAACTTAAATACAAAATCCTAATCCATGTGGTCTTCTGGCTATACATTTTTAACCAGGCTGTTTTCCCCTATTTTTTAAATAAGGAAGTTCCTTACCTGGTCAAGGACCTGATCATCCATATGCTGACCGGGATGGTATCCTTTTATGGATTTTATTTTTCATTTAAATATCTGTTCCGGCTTGAAAAGAAAGTATACAGTGTACTTTTCGGCCTGGCCCTGGCAACGCTGCTGCTGGTATGCCGGATTGGAATGGAGTATCCTTATTGGAAATACATCATCGGCTATGATATGACTAAAATGCCCTTGAACAAGGATTGGGTCTTTAACGATATACGGCTGATCATCATATTTTTCATTTACAGCATCCTCATCCGCCTGGCAATAAACTGGTATGAAAATCAGAAACTCCAGGCCGATTTTATTAACCAGAAACAGATCAGTGAACTCGCCCTACTGCGATCACAAGTAAACCCGCATTTCTTTTTTAATACCCTGAATAATATTTATTCGCTTGTTTACCAGAAATCGGATGATGCACCGGAAGCTTTGATGAAGTTGTCGTCAATTATGCGATATATGCTTTATGATGCCACTACCGACAAAGTGCTTCTGGAAAAAGAAATTGAGTACCTGAAGAGCTTCATTGAACTTGAGAAACTCAGGTTGCGTAATAAAGATTATGTTTTTCTTCAAATCAATGGAACGGCCGGAGCAATTACAATTGCCCCTATGCTGTTGATCCCTTTTGTTGAGAATGCATTCAAACATGCCAGCCGTACTGTTCCATCGCCTGGAATCATGGTCAACCTTGACATCCATCCCCTGGAAATTACTTTTGAAGTGAAAAATTTCATCCGTAAAAATCAGCAGTCGTCCAAAGACCAGCAGGGAGGTATCGGGCTAAGTAATATCCGCCGCAGGCTGGAATTGCTATACCCCCGGAAATACAGCCTTGATATTACCACTACTGAAGATTTATTTGTAATCAAATTAATAATCAGGAACTGATGCAGATCGATTGTATTGCCATAGATGACGAGCCCCTCGCATTGGACATTATAAG
>JAPLDN010000002.1 GCA_026391755.1 Bacteroidota bacterium | reverse complement strand
GGTTCCTGTAGTATCCCATACCGAAATAACCAGATAAATACGGCCCGAATGATGCCATTGCCCCCTGATATATAAACATTTCATTTCCAGGTTGCAGGGTCTGATAAATATCAATTTTCGTATGTAGAAAGCAGAATCCGTGTTTGTTTTAAAATAGGAATTGATGGAACAGACTTTCTTCCCGTTTTTGAAATAATCCTGGTTGAAATTCAATGGGAATTTTTGGAAAACGGATTGAAAAAAACTGTTTGCAATCGGCAAGGCAATCGGAAGGCTGTCTGAAATTTTCCTATCCCCTGGAAATGGGATGCTGTCTGATCTTAAAAGACCCAAAAATACAGTCCATCCATCTGTTTGAGAGATCCCGACAGCTGTCCCCAGCAGTTCGCTGTCAAATATCCGCAGCGCTTTCTCAGCATGGGATTTATTCATAGTCTGTTCATGCCTGCATGCCGAAGCCAGAATGATGACTATAAGGCTTTGCAAACAGATTTTCAGGCAATTTGATCTCATACCGGATGGCATAGTTCAGTAAGGTTCAAAGGTCGGCAATTATTTTTGCATAGACAATCAGGGCTTTTCTAAAAAAGTAAATAACTTTGACCAAAGAATTATCCTGACTTCCATGATCAAGAAAATCTGCGTTTCTCTTCTCCTTGCATTCCTGTTAATGAATCAGGCGGGTTTTGCGCAGGACAGGAACAGCGAAGCCGGGAAATATGCCAGGCTCTATTGCCAGTTGCTTGCCAATTCCTGCAGTATGTCACCTAAAAATTTGGAGATACAATTGGAAAAGAGCATCTATAATTCAAATCCGAAACTTGGTGTGCCTGGATGGAAAATTTGGGCTCTGATAAGCTGGCGCGGACAAGTATCCAGGATGAATTACAAAGTCAGTGTTTATCTTGAAGTAAACGAACCAGTCAACGGCAAACCGGGAAAAACAACTTTGTTTTTCCTGGATTATTCCTATCTTCTTGGATTCCGCTGTATTAAAGATGAAAATACCAGGCCTGCCCGATTATTGAATGGAAAGTTCAAGTTCTGCCGTTACAGGGAATTTGATTATTTTAAATAGCGGAACAGCTTTTTCAATACGATAATCTGATCTTTTAGCCTGCTTTCCGACTTGTCGGAAAATCTGATAAAATAGTCGAACCGGCCGTCATCCCCAACAGGAGATAATACAATATCCCCGATAATCCCGTGATCATCAGAATTCATCAGTTCAAGATGGGTGTTTTTGTTGAACTCCTGGTCGTACGAATTGCTTGTAGGGTTGATGGAGCCGTAATCTATTGTGCCTGAGAGTTCTGTGGTAAATAAATTTTGTTGAATGCGGATATGCTGGAAAGAGTATGTGAAAGGAGGATGATAATCAATATCGATATCAAGGGTTGATCTCATTACCTCATTACGCCCATCATATATGCTGATTGCTGAGCTCAGCTTCCCGCTTTTAACGGCAAAACTTCCTTCCCTCTTAAGTTCAAATGAACATCTCAGGGAATCACTTTTTATTTCTGACGATATTTTTGAAATCATAGATTCGGAAATGGAGGTCTGGTGTCTGATGCTCAATACTTCCTTATCTCCTGCAAAAAGTGTGGCCTGGATTTTAACGGGAAAAGCTGACTTTGTCCTTGTTTTTCCGAACTCAAAGTCATATAAAAAAAACAAGCACTTTGTTCCTGGTTGGCCTGGCATTGGAAAGCGGATAAGAATCAGGGTAGTGTCCTTCTCCTTCAGGAAAACCCTGCTTGCATTATCCCATCTGTATATTCCTTTTCTTGAGGAAAATGAAAAGTCCTTGATAAAACCGGGCCTGCCGGTGGTATCTGTCAGGAATGGCAAAGGGGCTGATGCTTGTTTCATTAGGAACGCCATTGCTTTCGATCCCTGGCGCTCAGATAATGAATAGATAAAACTTATCATATCGCCGTTCAGAATCTTAAGACTGTTTAAAGCCTCCTTTTTGTCAAGAGGATGACCTGATCTGCATGACAGGAACAGAAATGGCAGGAACAGGGTCAAAGAGAAAAAAAGCCTGGATCTCACCTGTTTTTCGCTTTATGTTTCAGAAATGAACTTATGGTTTATCCCTGCGTGGCTAACGTAATCTCCAAAAAGAAAACCGGGTAAGCTTGTGATTTCCTTCCCGGTTCCCCGCAATCGTTCAGATAGGCCGGTTCAGGCTAATGACCTGCATTGGTTGATGTTAGCGGAAATTCGAGAATAGTTCCGTCAGTCTTTACAACCCTTGCATAAACAACCCCGAACTTATGATTTATCGACCAGTAAATGGTTTTTGTTGGGGTGACTTTACCATTAACAGTGAGTCCTTGGGGGACATCCTCTTTTACATCAATGGTTTTGATATACATCCCGAGAGCGGAAACATAAAAATCGTCGGTTGTGCTTTTTGAGATAACTGTGCGGACCACCTGGACACTTCCGAGATTGTATTTGTATTGAGTTCCCACTGCATCATCAAAGTTGACCAGGGTATAAGGTTTGGTTTTATCACCGCTTGAATAAAAATAATCCGACAAGCCGGTTGTAGTCATGCTGCCGGAAACAGCAATAGGAGGATTAGATCCGTAGGTACAGGTAACAACTACGTCGCTGCCTGAAACCTGCGAAACAATAAGGTTCCCGATTCCACTGGAAGCCCAGGAAGTACCAACCACGGCAAGAGCACTGGGCGTGGCGGTGGTTGTATCATCAGTTTTCTTTTTACAACTGCTGGCAATAACTGCAGTAATCAGCAGCATCAGGATAAGAATCTTTTTCATAGCTATATGTTTTATGCCTGGTTTATTTTACCCCATCTTCGGAGCCAATACAATATTACCAAATGTTCCCGGATTTTCAAAATTTTTTTAAAAAATTATTGAGTTTAATTGAACGCACTTGCATTCTGACAGTTTATAAGCAGAGTCTCAACGACGCCGGTATAATGAGTGAAATTTATAATTTCAGGGTCATGAGGTCTTTTGTGAGAGAGGATCCGCTAAGAGTTTGAGGTAGCTGTTCTTTCAGTTTCAACTTCAGTGAGTTTGACCGAACGGCCTGGATAATAAAATCAGATAATTCTTTCAGGCTGGCCCTGGCTTTAGTCTCTTTGAGTTTTTCCATTAAAGCCAATGTAAACAATCCATGCCCGGCCCGGTGGTCCGACCATGTTTTTTGCCCGGGTCTGCCGGCTGCCATGAAAAATACATTGGCTGGCACGTTAGGGTAACGGAGGATAATCTTTGGAGATTTGTTTTTTTCGGGATTGGGTTTTAGGGCGTCAAATTGAAAAGAGGTTTCAAGCAGTATACTTATATGTTTTGACGGGTCTTCCTGCAGCATCTTATATAGCTCGCTTATAAGGATGATGAATTTGGGGTCGTCATTTTCAATATCTACTGGCAAGATGTATGGTTCAAGCGTTTTCTCATCGATCAGTCCATACCCTGCATAATAAAAAATCAGATCTGCATTGCCGTTTACCCCCCTTGAAAAGGATGCTAGTCTGATAAGTTCCCTGCGCATTTCAAATGATTTGGCATTGAGGATCATCTGAACGTTTGATGCCGGTATTCCCATAGTGCGGATGGCATACTCCCTGAACACCCTTGCGTCACGGCCATGATAATCGGCAGAGTCGGAGAAACAGCGGGCCATTTGCATGGGACTGTATGCATCATTGGCAATGATCAGGACATAAGTATTTTTCCTGTCGGCAGGGAGCTCGGGGATGTCCCTGTCAGCATCACATAATGGCTCAAATTCATTCACCTTCCTGGAACGGGGAACGGACTTCCCGGTTGTATATAAATACATAAAGCTTGTCAGGGTATCGGATATTATCCTGGATGCATTAGCATAAACTTTGTCATCGGCAAGTTCCACGGTCGTTCCTCCCCCTTTAATCTTTTTCATATCATTGGAATACAGGAGATTACCGCTCTTTTTAGCGTAAACTCTCAGACTGGCATCAAGGGCCCCAAAGAAAAAATAGGGGGTTTCCCCATTATAGTAAGAGTGACAATTTACCTTGATGATAAGTTCGGCATTGTTGCTGTCGGTAACAGGATGGAAATTATTTTCGCTAAGCTGCCTGCTTATTTTCGATTGAACAACTGGCGGTACAGCTCCCCTCGACCAGTGAAATTCAGAGCTTGTTATGTAAACGGAAGTTTGCGCCTGGGCGTGAAAACAATATAATCCTATCATCACGATCATCACTTTTTTCATCACGACCATCACGTTTTTCATCACGATCTTTCAATTTGAAAGGATAAATAATCTTTAATCAGAGGTATTTCCGCAGCCGATATCCCGTATTTGAGCAAATGAGGAACATCCTCATCAAAAGCATCCATAAAGGCCGATTCACTGAATTCCCGGCCGGACAGGCTTTTAGTATACAAGTCCAGTGCGAGTTTCCTATCCCCCTGGCATAAATAGACATGCCCGGCATTCATATAGTCGTAAGCCGATAATTTATCGGCATTTGTGAGCAGTTCGCTGTACCCCGATTCGGCCTGCGTAAGTTTACCGCTCACAAAATCGCAATAAGCTGCAGGTCTCAGGAATTTAAGGTTGCCAGGTGAATAAAAGAGGAGTTGAGCGTAAATCTGGGATGCTTTTTCGTAATCTTTCAAATTCAGATAGCATTGAGCCAGCTGCGTTTGCAGGGACTGGTCATTAGGCTGAACCTCCAGGGCTTCTTTGAAATATTCCAGGGCACTTTGAAAATCTTTGAGGCGGATAAAGCACCAGCCAAGTTTTTTTAAAATCCAGAGGCGGTCAGCATCAAATAGTTCGGCCTTCTTGTAAAATTCTATGGCTTTTTTGAACCGTCCCAGTTTCTGATAACTGAAACCGATCTTCTCATAGAATTCACCCGAAGGGGATCCTTTCCCCGAAAGGTACTCATAAATTTCAATCGCTTCGTAATAGTGGCCTTTCTCAAAGTAAAATTCTGCAAGCTTCAGTGTGAATCTTTCCTGTTCGAAAAAGGTCCTGTAGAAATAGAGGTCTTCAAATGATATCTTTCTTCTGAAAAGATCCTCAAACTCGCCACGGCCTGGAAATATCTTGAAGAAACGATAAAGGTCCTGGATATACTGAATAATAATTGCATTTTCGCTGAGTGACTGGTCGAGCATCTGCTCTTC
>JAPLDN010000310.1 GCA_026391755.1 Bacteroidota bacterium | reverse complement strand
GCAAATATACGCAGATTTTAATTAAAACCAAAATATTGCTTTAAACCAGGGCAAAATTCAAAGAGGAAACTCTCCCTTTCCCTCAGTAGAAGATGCTGCCTGTGATTATTTGTTAAAACTGCCGCTATTGTCGTACATATAATTGACAATAATATTGCCCTGCAGGTTAATATAACCCCATTTGGTTCCTTTGCGAACCCTGGCAAAACCATGGCTGTAGTCAGCAGCCTCATCAAACTGCGGATTTGTAAGATATTTCCCGGTTTGGTCTATAAATCCCCACTTCGTTACCTTTTTAACCCTTGCAGCGCCTCCGCAAAAATCTTCGGCACCTTCGAATTGAGGATTTACAGTATAAGCTCCCGTGGGATCAATAAATCCCCATGATTTCCCTTTTCTTACTCTGGCAAGGCCTTCAATGAAGTCACCGGCCTCATCGAACTGAGGACTTACCACCCAGGCTCCCTGCTTATCAATATATCCCCATTTATGCATTGATTTGGCTTTTGCAATGCCGTTGTAAAAATCCCCGACAGTTTCAAACTGAAGGTTGACAATATACGAACCTGTTTTATCAATAAAACCCCATTGGGTACCCTTTCTGACCCGGGCATATCCTTCATGAAAATCTTCCACGTCGCTGAATTGCGGACTGATTACCCAGCGGCCCGTGGGATCCAGATATCCCCATTCCTTACCCAGGCGTGCCCTGGCAAGCCCATCTGAGAATTCACCCAGGGCAGGATATTGAGGATTAATTACAAATTTTCCTTTAGTATCAATATACCCCCATGATAAACCCTGGCGAACTCTTGCAATGCCGTCGTGGAAATCATAAGCTTCGGGGAACTGGTAGTCGATAACGATCATCCCTTTGCTGTTAATATATCCCCATTTTTTGAATTTATAAACCCTGGCGAGACCTTCACTGAAATCATAGGCCAGGTCAAACTGGGGATTAATTACATAAGTTCCTTTAAAGTCAACGTAACCCCAATCGCCCATTTTTCTTACCCTTGCAAGGCCGTCAGAAAAATTTTCAGCATCATCGAACTGAAGATTGATCGCATAAACACCGTTGGTATCTATAAAACCCCAGCTTTTGATAATTTTAACTGAAGCTAACCAATTACAGCATCTTTCTTTTATTGGCGGGGAAGGATGCGGCTTTTCCTGGGGAACAGGCTCTGCTACAATGGTTTTTTCCTTATCCTTATCTTTTCCCTTATCCTTGCTTTTTGTCCCGGGCTGCCCCTGCGCGATAACAGCCATCAGCACAAGAACGATAATGAAGATGTTTTTCATGGTTTCCTGATTTTATTTCACGAGCCAAACTACAAAAAATAATCCGATTAACAAAACTTGCTTACCAGTCAACCATAATGCCAACTGAAGGGACAATAGTCCCGGCATAATTCGGGATGGTTCTAAGCTCATAGCGAAGATTGCCCTGGGGATCAACGTAGGTTTTAACGCTTCCGTCGGGCTGGGTATTGACCAGAATATCGGGTTGCTGGGCTTTCAGGTTTAAAGCATTCTGAATGTCGATATAGAACATCAGCGACCATTTTTTGAAGTAGAAAGCTTTATCCACCCTTATGTCAAGTTGGTTGAAGTCGCTAAGTCTCAGGGTGTTATATTGTGAGTAATCGAGATAGCCCCGGCCCTGTGCATTCCATGCGCTGACCAGGCTTGATTTATTATAATCCCAGGGGGTGTACGGAGCACCACCCGCGTACCTGTATTTGACGCCCAGCTGCCAGTTGTATTTGAATTTCCTGCTGATTGTCAGGTTCAGCAGGTTTCGGTTATCCCATGCAGAAGGGATGTAAGCTCCGAAGAAGTTTGTGAATTCGCTTCTGACGAAAGTGTAGGATAGTATAACGTTAAATTTGAAGAGGTTAATATCCCTGAATAAAACTTCAAAACCATAGGCTCTTCCCTTAGAAGTCGGGATCACAGGTTCATCCCCGGCAATACCGAAATCACCCCCTTTGCTGGCAAGGGAAACCGAATCATACAATGACAAAGGGTAATGCTGGTAATACTTGTAAAAACCCTCCAGGGAAACCTTTGCATTGGGCCTGTATTGGTATTCCATGCCCAGTACGATATGGTCGGAGGAGATATACTTTATACCCAGTGAATCATTGACAAGGCGGCCCTGATTATTGCGGAACCCGAGGGTTGGATATGAAGGAAGCTGGTAGTACCTGCCGGTATTAAAATTAAGGAACCAGCCCCTTGAAAACTGCCAGGAAGCTGACAACCTTGGTGAGAATTGTGTAAGTGGGTTACTCATGAGGCTGGAATAGGTGTTACCGTCAAACCTTAGTCCCAGGGAGAGCTGGATTTTTTCATCTAAAAGGTCCCTGCTGACTTGCCCGAATGCCGCATATTTCCAAAGATCCAGAGTTGAATTGTAATCGAGTACCCTCAACGAATCCCTTAAAAAGAGTTTCTGGTAGGTGTGATTTGTATATTTTGCATATTCAAGTCCGCCCCCGTAGCTGATCTTCCATTTCCCCAGGTCAGTAACGCCTTCATACCTGAACTTGTTTTCTATTTCCTGTGATTTTACTTTTAGCAGAAGGCTATCGGGAACCTCAATATTCCCTGAGTACTTAGTCTCCTCATTATTCAGCATGTTTCGGCTCAGGACCCAGGTGTCATTGCCTTTCTCGCGAAAATGCCTGTATACAAGACCTATGGTATAACTCCACTGATAATATTCGGGAAGGTATCCCAGGATGTATCTCTGTGATTCATTTGGGTTTTTTATGCCTGTATTCAGTTTTGAAATATCAAGCGAACCTATCGAAATTAACGACAGCTGGTCTTTGGCTGTGATGTTCCATTTATATTTTACCTGGTAATCATTATAGGTTGGCAGGAACGGTAGTTTCAGCAGGCCGAAAAGCAGCTGCAGGTAGGAACGGCGCACTGAAAAAATAAGCGTAGACTTCCGTCCGATGGGGCCATTCAGTGTAAGTCCGATATCGCTGGAACCTATGGTGAATCTGCCTCCGAATTTATCCTTGTTCCCTTCTATCTCTGTCATTTCAAGCACCGAACTCATAGCATTGCCCCTTCTGGCCTGGAAAGCGCTGGTATACAGATCTATCTGGCGGATGAAATCCACGTTAATTATCCCTACGGACCCGCCCGAAGAACCCTGGGTGGCAAAGTGATTTAAATTTGGGATCTCTATGCCGTCAAGATAAAACCTGTTCTCACTGGGGCCCCCTCCTCTTACAACGATGTCATTCCTGTATGATACGGTTTGAGCAACGCCGGGCAGGGACTGAATCACCTTTGAGATATCGCGGTTTGCCCCAGGGCTCTTTTCGATCTCCTGGATACTGAGGGATTGAACCGACAAAGGGCTGTCTTCCTTTTTATCAGTCAGCGATGGCCTGACTTCCACCGTTTGAAGGTTTACCGATGTTTCGTCAATGGCAATGTCGAAGAATACCGGGTGTGACCTGGTGACGAGGAAGTCTTCGGTAGTCTTCTTTTCATAACCAAGAACCGAAACAACAAGACGGATATACCCTGGATCTACTTTTCTTAAAATATAGTTGCCGGCCGAGTCTGTTGTTGTGCCCTGGGAAGATTTGCCGTCGATGACAATATTGGCAAAGGGAATACCCTGGTTGTTCTTATGGTCATAAAGCCTACCCCTGACTTCTCCCGACTGGGCCGAAACCGGAGATGAATATACAAGGATCAAAACAAGACTTATAAGCGGCAGGAGAAGTTTCTTCAGCATCATGAAATTAAATTATTTTAAATCGGTCTAAATTGATGTCAATTTTCGTGCCATCCCGGGTAAGGGCTGATAAAATGTCATGTTAAACCGGGTGAACAACAGCCCTTAGCCAAGTTCATTGTTGCCAGGGTGCTGTTTCTATGCGGATTATTTTTTAACAGTAAACTTTGAGGAGTAGCTCTTCCCGTTTAATAATATATTGAAGATATACTGGCCGTTGCTGATGGATCCAAGGTCGAATTCAACATTATACAGATCTTTCACAATCAACCCATGGGCGATTTTCAGGATGGGTTTGCCCGACAGATCAATGATGGATATCTCTGCGATGCCACCTTCAGGGAGCCTGATTTGGGCATTGGCACGGTTGGCAGCAGGGTTCGGGATGATACTGATCCCGACGGATTGGGGAGCAGACCGGGTATCAATATCAAGCGGCCATGTTACACTTTGCTTAAGAGCCTGCTGAATTCTTGAATTACCAAGTTCATTTTCCAGTTTGTATGCATATAAAATTACATTGCAATTTGACGGGTTCCATGACGAGTCTATTTTAAGGCTGAAATTCCTGCTGATCGTCTGGCTTGCAGGCCAGTTGCCCCTTACAAGAGTATCGCCATATGGTTCGTATGACATTTTACGGCATACATCATGATGTGTCACAAGGTATCTCCCTTCATGGCCAAAAGGTATTCCGCAGGTATCATGGTGCTGCTGGATATAGATGATATTATTTTCGGTAATTACGGCATTGACCATATAAGCGCCCGAAAGATCCCCTCCGTAGGGAGTGAGATCAGCTGAAAAATTAAGAGTTCTGCTAAGCGGATCCCAGGTTTTGGATTTCATCTGGATCTTCACATTTGCCACTGTGTCGTTTTGCAGGTATTTTAATGCACTGTCACATACCTGATGGATGTTAATAAAGAACACATAGTTGTATATATAACCATCACGATTGGTCCTGAGGTCAGATCCGTCACGAATCAGGTTTCTGTCAATGGAATCGAAGCCGGGAGTATACAGCCCGGAAAACCTGGTGTGGTATTGTAGTACAACTGAATGCTTCAATGCCGGGGTCATACAGGTATAAATGATTGAGTCAAGGCATGGGCATTCTCCGCAATCGGTGAATGTAAGCCTTTCGATCACATGGGTTTTGGGGTTCTGACTGAATACACTGCCTGAAACAGCAAGAAGGCCTAAAAGAAAATACCGGGAAATTTTTTTCATAAGACGGTAGTTTTACAAAAATATTCATCACTATAAATGTAAGAAAATTTCATCCGCGGTGCAAGTATTTTATTTATTAAAATACATGATCAGGCCTTGACATTATCAGTTTTTTATGTATATTTAATGTGCGATTAAAATCCTTCGGCCATGAAAAAGACATGCATTCTTTTTACTCTGCTTTCGCTGGTCATTGTTCATCAGGTTCACGCTCTGGATGTTACTTTCGGGCAGAAAGTAAACAATGTATGGCAGCCTATACCAAACGGCGGGACCATCAGCCTGAGCTGCAAGCAGAATTATGTGATCGATGAATATATACGGGTCCAGAATAATACAACACTGACATTTTGTCTTTACATGAGTAAATCATATGTACAAAAGCAGGCAACTTCTTTTACCGATGCTTTTTGCTGGGACAAGTGTTACAGCCAATATATCTATAAATCTGACGGATGTCTTTCATTCACACCAGGCCAGGCGAGGGACATGGACTTTCATGCCTTATACGATCCTCAGAAGAACGTGGGGGAAACAATCATTAAATACACTTTTTGGGTTAACGGGTCGGCAGGGGATTCATCCTTTGTTATCATTCATTTGATTTCACAGCCTCTTGGCATTGGTGAGCCCGAAGAGGTTCCTGCTATCAGTTTATCGCCCAATCCCTGTTCGGGGAAAGTGGTGTTTGCCCTGGGCAGCGCAGGCTCAGGCCAGGGAAGGATAATTATTTCCGACCTGCTTGGAAAACGCGTTCTGTCCCTCGGGATCCCTGTTGGAGCGACTGAAGTTACCGCTGATCTGTCATCGCTGTGCGATGGCGTGTATATTTATTTTCAGGAAACTGCAGGCCTGATGGGCTGCTCAAAAAAACTGCTTATAAGAAAATAACTTCCCCTGCTTTTCATGAAACTAAAACTACTTGTCCTGCCCGCCTTGTTCCTGTTAATATTCCGTTCAGGCTATTCACAGCAACCCGATTCCTTGCTCAGCAAGATCGAACAATGGAAACTGAAGCACCTGATCAAAGGGCTAAGTGTCCAGGTATACCTTGATGCATATTATGTGGGGAATATCGGGGGGACTATTCCTACATCCCATACCTACGAGTTTCAGACAAACAGCCCCTATATCAATGAAGCCCGGGTGAATATGTTTGACCTACAGTTGAATTACAATACAAGCTGGTCGAGGCTTATGGCTGATTTCAGATTGGGGGACCAGCCTTTACTGCTGACGAATTCGACTGCCCAATGGACAAGTTTTCTGAACCAGGCTTCCCTGGGATTTACTTTTGGTAAAGGAGTCTGGATTGATTTCGGGTATCTTGACAGCCAGATAGGGGTTGAATCCTCAATGCCCATATTTAATATTTTAAGCACCTGTACTGTGGGTACATATTTTGAACCAAGTTCCGTGCTCGGTGGTTTTTTGTCTTATACCGACAATGACGGGATCTGGTCTGTTGGAGTATGGGCAGGCAACCAGTTTTCACTCGTTGACGGGAAAAACATTCATGTTACATATGGGTTGGATGTCTCATATAATCCTTCGGAGAAACTGACTCTCAGTTTCAATAATTACATGGGAAATATGGCAAAAAGCGGGGTGGATTATTACAAATATCTTGCATTTAATAATTTGTATGCCGAATACAACCCTTCCCCGAAATGGAATTTCATCGGTCAGGTGGACCTGGCTTTTGGAAGGATTTCGAGCACGGTCAAAGATTCGGTTCTGACAGGGACCATGGTTTCCGGATTGCTTGGAGGTAGGTATTACTTTCTGAAAAAATTTGCGATGGCTCTCAGGGCGGAAGCGTATTATGATCCCCATGAGATTTTTGTGCGTGGAAAGTATAGTGGAAAAACTTCCGATTTCATCATTTACGGACTGACTGCCGGGCTGGAATTCAATCCGGGCAAGGATGCTTATATCAGGGTGCAATACAGCTGGCTTACTACTGGCGATCCGGAAGTTAAACCATTCAATGAGGTCGTTAGCACGAACCCATCGATGCATTACTGGCCCGATTACATGAGGCAGTGCTATACTATTAGTACCGGTTTAAGGTTTT
>JAPLDN010000104.1 GCA_026391755.1 Bacteroidota bacterium | reverse complement strand
ATGGCAGATGTCAGATGCCTGATCCGGATCACGAATAACGACAACTGTATAACCTAAAAACAGATTAATATGAGCATGCTGAAAGAATTCAAGGATTTTGCCATGAAGGGCAATGTGATTGACCTGGCGGTTGGTATCATCATCGGTGCGGCTTTCGGGAAAATTGTATCGTCGGTAGTTAACGATGTAATCATGCCCCCAATCGGGCTGATGGTGGGTGGTATCAACTTCACCGACATCAAGATCATCATGAAAGACGCCATCAGCGATCCGGCTACAGGCAAGGTGATCAAGGAAGCGGTGACCCTGAAAATCGGGAGCTTTCTCCAGACGCTGGTCGATTTCACTATCGTCGCTTTTTCGGTTTTTCTGATGGTAAAAGGGCTCAACAGCCTAAGCAAAAAGAAAGAAGCCGATGCAGCTCCTCCGCCCCCGCCGGCTGTTACAAAAGACCAGGAGTTACTTACAGAGATCAGGGATCTGCTGAAGAAGTAAGAATGGGTTCTGGGCGCTGGGTTCTGGGGCCCAGTGCCTAATGCCTAGAGCCTGTCTCAGAATTTCCCCAGCCTAAAGCTTAGTTTTGCATTGAACTGGTTGATTTCGGTTTTGGAAGTACCTGTCAGTTCGAAGTTTGGGCTGTAGCGGTAACTCAGCGTAATCCCCATCCTCAGCATTTTTACCAGGTTGAATTCGGCCCTCACACCGGGTTCAATAATAAAGCAATAGGTGTCGGAGACTTTATGATTCTGATTGTCGTAATCCCAGTTGTGGTTATTCTGGTTTTCATAATGGCCGGGGGGCCTGAAGCAGAAATAGCCCATGCCGATCAATAATGGAAAAGACACATGCACGGCTGATTTTGGGAGCAGGGTGTATTCAAACAGCAAACCTCCATAACCGCCGTAAAGGTTTGCCGGTTTTTTCGGCTGCCCTACGGTGTCGGTAAAGATGCTGTCGTACTTCAGTCCGTGGGGATTCCCAAGAAAACTCCCACTGATACCAAGTGTCCAGTGGTGATCCAGGATAACACCTGCACTGATGCCCGGCAGGAAAACGCTGTTCGGCCCAACCATCGTGTAGGCTGCATTTAATTCGAAAAAATAGCCCAAAGGGATCTTCTGCCCCGGCTTATGTTTGCCGAAAACTGTTTTGAAATCCGAAGATTCGTTTTTATTCTTCTGTTGAGACAGGTCATCCTGTGCATAAACAGAGATAAAAAGCAGGAGGAGAACCAGTGAACTGATGGTCTTTTTCATCTTGAATTGTTTTAAGAATAACTCATGAAACCATAATAAAGTACATGAGAGGTATAAAGATACGATAAAATTTAAAAAGGCTGTCATCCTGCTACAGTGACAGCCTTTTATTTGTCCGCCTTTGGAGCGGGTCTACGCCTCTTGATCCCCCCGGAGGTTCGTGGGCAATGAACCATGCCGGAAGGAACATGAGTGTTTTTACGATGTAAAGACATTACTGTTTTTTGCAGGTTGCCTTACTGCATGAAAAATATTTTTTGAAGCAACCCCGGGGCAATAATCCAATCTTACTTTCATATTAACAGCAATACCATGAAAAAATTCCAACTGTCTTTGTTGATCCTTTTCGCCTTTACTTACACCCTTTCGGCCCAGCTTCCATCGGCATGGCACAGCCGCGGTATAGGAGGAGGTGGCGCTTTGTTTTCCCCATCCATCAATCCGGCCAACCACAATGAATTATATATGGGTTGCGACATGAGCGAATTGTTTCATTCGACCGATATGGGACTGAACTGGAACGAGGTTAACTTCCTTCAACTCCAGGGCGGGCATGATGCCTTTGTGCAGTTCACCAGCAATCAGCAGGTACGGTTTTGTGTTGATTATTCAACAATAGATGGCAACGATTGTATCAGGCCCATGAAAAGCACCGATGGCGGAATAAGCTGGAGTGTTCTTAACGGGAATCCCTATCCCCTT
>JAPLDN010000413.1 GCA_026391755.1 Bacteroidota bacterium | reverse complement strand
GTTTATATCTTCCTGATGGTCATGACCGTTTCCCGTTTCAGGGTTGGCAGCACGGGTCAGAAGATCAGGGGAGGGAACTTCAGCTATTACCTGGTGAATGTTTTCATGGCGGTTGTGTTTGCAGGCTTTTCAGTGATAGGCATACGTGGCGGACTGCAGCTCAGGCCCATCAATGTTGTGACAGCCGCCATGTATACCACGGCAAGGAATGTCCCCCTGGTGCTGAACACCCCTTTCTCAATTCTCCGCACCTGGAACAATGAAAAACTTAATACCGTACGCTGGTATAAAACCGAAGCTGACCTTGATAAAGTGTATACCCCGGTCCACCAGGGGAAACAGGGGAATTTCAAAAGGATGAACGTGATGATCATCATCATGGAAAGCTTTTCGCGCGAACATATCGGCTTGCTGAACCATGACCTCGACATTGGACGTTACCAGGGTTTCACACCGTTCATGGATTCCCTGATACAGCACAGTTTGTATTTTGATGCCTATGCCAACGGGAAGACTTCGATACAGGGAATTCCCGCGGTACTTTCATCTATTCCTTCGCTGATGTACGAGAGTTTCATCCAGACTTCCTATGCTTCCGGCAAGTATACCAGCATTGGCGGATTACTGAAAGCCAAAGGGTATTCAACAGCCTTTTTCCACGGGGGCTCCAACGGTACTATGGGTTTCGACTCTTATACACATTATGTGGGATTTGATAAGTATTTCGGCCGGAACGAATACCATAATGAGGCGGATTATGACGGCAAATGGGGGATAAGGGACGAGCAGTTCTTCCAGTATGCAGCCCGTGAAATCAATTCCATGGGGCAACCGTTCTGTGCAGCTTTCTTTTCACTCTCATCGCATCACCCGTATTATGTACCGCCGAAATATATAAACATATTACGGACCGGTAACCTGCCTATACAGCAGAGCATCATGTATGCCGACCTCTCCCTTGCCGAATTTTTTCATACGATCCAGCATATGCCCTGGTACAAGAACACCTTGTTCGTGATCACGGCCGATCATACATCAGAAGCCTATTATCCTTATTACCAGAGTAATGCAGGGCAATATGCCGTTCCCCTGCTGTTTTACCGGCCCGGTGATGAGATTAAAGGCATGTCGAAAATAACTGCCCAGCAAACCGATATTATGCCAACAGTGTTAAGTTACCTTGGGTATGACGGAAAATACATTGCCTTCGGGACTAACCTGATGGATACCTTAACCCCTCATTTCTCAGTTCATTACAGCAGCGGTGTTTACGGGATGATGAAGGATAACTACCTTATCGAGTTTGACGGGGCCAGGAGCACCCATTTGTTTAACCTCCTGAGGGATCCCATGCAGAAGACCAACCTTCTGAATTCCGAAAAAACAGAGAAAGAAAGGCTTGTATTGTTTATGAAAGCCTTTCTCCAGCAATATAATAACCGTCTGATTGAAAACAGGCTGATAGCGGAATGAAAAAGATCATCTTTATTGTCAATCCCATTTCAGGGGTTGGTAAACAGAAGGGGATAGAGAAGCTGGTAAAAAAGCATCTCGATGCATCGCTATTCGATTATTCTGTTGTTTACACCGGGAAACCGGGCCATGCCACTGAATTAAGCCGTGATGCCGTAAACCGCGGACTTGATGCTGTGATTGTCGTGGGAGGCGATGGAACCGTAAATGAAACGGCCCAGGGCCTTATCGGCAGTAAAACCGCTCTAGGGATCATCCCCACAGGCTCAGGCAACGGCTTGTCGAGGCATTTAAAGATCCCGATGAACCCTGCAAAAGCCATCCGCATTCTGAATAATTATAAAATTACCAGTATTGATACGGCTACTTTGAACGATAACCTGTTCGTAAGCGTGGCCGGGGTCGGCTTTGATGCCAGGGTGGCCAAGGAGTTTGCAAAATCGGGGAAACGGGGGTTCCGCAAATATTTCAATATTGCAACTACGGCATATGCCACATACAAGCCCCGCAAATATACCATGGTGATTGACGGGGAGGAAATCACCAGGAGGGCGCTGATGATCAGTTTTGCCAATTCCAGCCAGTTCGGGAACAACACATCGATAGATCCGAATGCTAAAATTGACGATGGGTTTATCGATGTATGCATCGTCAGCAAGGTCCCTTACTGGAAAACCCTTTTCCTGGCGCCCCTGCTGTTTATAAAACGCTTTGACCGAACCTCCTATGTGGAGATAATCCAGGCAAAGGATGTAGAACTGGTGAGGAAGAAAGGCAAGAGCGGGCATCTCGACGGGGATCCTTTCGTGGCCGGCAAAAATGTCCATTTAAAGATCCAACCACTTTCATTAAAAGTAATTATTCCATAAAACCTGGGTTATGCTCCTCATAACAAACGTAAATGTTCAATCCATAGGAAGCATGTTCAAATCCCTGCTGCTGCGCTGGGGTTTTGGAGAAACATCTGCCAGTTTTATTGTTGATTTTTCTTCGCTTTTTGTGGTTTTGCTAATCACCGTGATCATTTATCAGATCGTCAAATTTTTTATCAACCGTGTACTTAAGCGGATGGTCGAAAAATCGGAGAACAAATGGGACGACCACCTGTATGCACAGAAAGTATTCACCCGTCTTGCCCTGATGCTGCCCCTGATCATCCTCCAGGTCTCGCTGGCTCCGACCATCTCCGATTATCCCCATGCAGTGAACATCCTCAACATTATCCTGAAACTTCTTGAAGTGGGGATCTTTCTACTGGTGGGTATCTCTTTCCTGAATGCCATGTACAAGATCTATGGCGATTATGAACTCGCCTCCTCAAAGCCGATAAAAGGGTATA
The DNA here is from genome assembly GCA_026391755.1 of Bacteroidota bacterium. Taxonomy (GTDB): domain Bacteria; phylum Bacteroidota; class Bacteroidia; order Bacteroidales; family FEN-979; genus CAIRDP01. Next base: position 3,520 of record JAPLDN010000413.1, on the reverse strand, counting down.
TACAGATTGGGAAGATCATTTTATACATCATTGTAGGCATTATAAGTATTTCGGTGTTGATCGGCCAATCACCATTGACCCTTCTGGCCGGACTCGGCGCCATGAGTGCAGTGCTGATGCTGATATTCAAGGACTCTTTGCTGGGGTTTGTTGCAGGTATCCAGCTTTCAAACAATAAAATGCTCCGGATCGGCGACTGGATCACCATGCCCAAGTACAATACCGATGGCACAGTGCTGGATATTTCCCTGGTTACAGTGAAAGTTCGCAATTTTGATAATTCGGTAAGCTGTGTTCCTACCTATACCCTGATTTCCGATTCCTTCCAGAACTGGAGGAGCATGGGAGAGGCAGGAGGCCGCAGGCTTAAAAGGCAGGTGAACATTGACATGTATTCCATACATTTTGCCGGAGATGAGTTTGTAATGAACCTTAAAAGCAAAGGGCTTTACAGGGAAGTGTCCATGGCTGAGACTGGTGCCATGACCAACCTCGGACTCTTCCGCAGGTACCTTTACAGTTTCCTGAAATCCAACCCTCTTATCAACCAGGAATCCTCATTGATGGTAAGGCATCTTCCCGCAGGGGATACCGGCCTTCCCATCGAGATCTATGGATTTTACAGTCCGCCCGACTGGGAAAATGCCGAGAATACCACAGCAGCCATTTTCGAGCATATTTACGCCGTATTACCCGAGTTCGGGCTGGCGGTTTTCCAGAGGCCTTCGGGAATAGAGATAAAACCAGTTTTATGAAAACACTGACTATAAACTCAATCATCAGGTTGTTCATGGTTTTGTTGCTGCCATGTCTCCTTGTAAACTGTATGAAATCCGACAGTGGAACTACTGTGCTGGTACCGGCAGTTATAACCCAGACACCTTCAGCAATCACTGATTCCTCGGTCAGTGTCGGAGGGTTTGTTACATCCGACGGAGGACTGGCTGTTTTTGAACGCGGCATATGTATCGGGAAAATCCAGAACCCGACTATTGCAGACCGCACAGTTAAAGGAGGATCGGGAACCGGCAGTTATACCTGCAGCATTACAGGGCTTGACCAGGGTGCGCTCTATTATGCGAGGGCTTATGCATCGAACAACGGGGGCACTGGCTATGGGAACCAGGTGAGTTTTACTACTGTTTTGAGGATGGCGCCTGTTGTTACTACAGATTCAGTAAGCAATATAGGTCAGACCACAGCCATATTTTACGGGGACGTTACTTCGGAAGGTACCTCGGTAGTTACAGCCAGGGGGTTCTGCAAATACAATGTATTATGTAAGAGCCTATGCAACCAACACTATTGGTACCTCATATGGCCTTGAGGTAAGCTTGACAACAAGCGGTCCTCAGACCATAACGGATATTGATGGTAATGTGTACCACGTAATCACCCTGGGGACCCAGGTATGGATGATTGAGAATCTAAAAACCACCAGACTCAATGACGGGAGTTCAATTCAAAATGTAACGGATTCATATGCATGGTGTCAACAGACCGGACCCGGCTATTGCTGGTACGATAATGATCAGGCCTCCTATGGAAATCCATACGGCGCAATCTATAATTTCTATGCTGCCTCCTCTGTCAAACTCGCCCCGGCCGGATGGCATATCCCCACCCATGATGAATGGATGGTACTGACAGATTATCTCGGTGGACTTGCTGTTGCCGGCGGCAAAATGAAAGAAGCGGGCACCTCCCACTGGATGTCGCCGAACACCGGGGCCGACAACAGCAGCGGGTTTACAGCCCTTCCGGGAGGTTACCGCAGCAGCGCAACCGGTGAATTTCATAATCTTGGGATGGACGGCTATTACTGGACAAGCACGAGCTCGGGATCGATAAATGCATACCTGCAGTATTTCTATTACCAGTCAGCGGCTGTCTCATTCCGGAGTAATGCCTCTTTAAACGATGGCTTCCCGGTCCGATGCGTTAAAGACTGAGATGGTTATGCGCTGTCAACGATTTTTCACAGCAGGAGGTCCGCCTGGAGCCTTGATCCTGGTCAGCTGTTAAAGCTCAAACGCCAGTCCGATCTTAGGAATAAAGTGGAACTGATAAAAGCTGGGGGCTGCAAACACGCTCCACCTCAGGTTTACAGCTTTTGTATAAAACGACCATCCAAAACGAGGGTCAACGATAGGTCCTTTGTCATCTCCCCAAGCATCCCCCGTCCAGGTGCTCCATGAATAGCCCGCCCTTACCGAAATGTAGGTATAATGCGTTCTGGTTTCATTGATATCGCGAAGATTGAAGCGGAACTGCATGTAGATGTTGATAGTTTCAGTATTGTAAGTAGCCACACCGGCGCCTAAGGAAAACGTATTGGAAAACTGGTATCCGTGTGTTGTAAAGACTTCAAGTATCGCTCTTGGTTCGTTATTTTTAGGAAATGTCCCTCCGAATGCCACTCCCACATCACAAAAATATCCCTTGTTATGTTTGGAGTAGTCTTTTGCCTGGACGTTCACTACAAGGGAACTGCATAGTAAGAGAAAAATTGTAATTCTGGTCTTCATTCTATATAGTTCTATACAAGTAAATGAAGCATGACGTAAGTGTAAAAATCCTGGCCGGCTTCCTTATGATCCTTATTGGGAATATCAACCTTCTTCACATCGCAGCCCGACATCAGGAATGCCTGGTAAGCGCTTTCGGTATTCTCATACGGGACGATGGTATCGTTGGTCGCATGCAATAAAGTTATCTTTGCCCTCGGCACCCAGTTTGTTACTTTCCCGTAAACGATAAGGCTGTTGTTCCGTAATGCCCTCCTGAACTTTCTTGTATTCGCATTGGTAGTGTCAAATGCCTGGGGGGCCATGATCCTGGTTAGTTTTGTTTCCCCCATCATTGCTGTAACTTCATCGGTCGTATATTTTTTTGACAGTATCCAATCCTTGTAATTATACAGAAGTCGGCCCGAAAACATCTGGCTGAGATCCAGGTCCAGACTGTCCCCATAATTCATCCCAAGGATCAGGAGAGGAATCGTGACGGGCTGGCTGCTGTAATCTTTGGTTACAAACGTATCATAGGATTTGATCAGGTCATAAGCCCCTCCGCCGGCAAACACCTGATCTATAACGAATGCATCCTCGTACAGGGGTGTTGTCTCTACAAATTTCAGGAATGCCAGAGAAGCCTGGCCACCCTGGGAATATCCCATCACAGTCACTTTATGAGCGACTTTCCGGCTGATCGAGGCAAAATATTCCTTTGCGGCTAAAAGCATATCGGCAGCGACCTGGCCAGTACTCCCGACATCATAATAGGGATGAACTTTATCTTTGGATGCCCCGTACCCGATATAATCCGGGGCTACCACAACGTAACCAAACAGTGAGAATAGACCTTCGGTCACTCCCATTTTCTGTGACGGGACCTCGTAATCGGCTCCGTAAGTGTAATGCAGGGCTAAAATGGTTCCCAGCCTCTCATAATCCACATCGGCTGAAGGGTAAAATATTGCTCCCGAGGCGATGATGGGTTGACCTTTAGGGTCAATAGT
>JAPLDN010000117.1 GCA_026391755.1 Bacteroidota bacterium | reverse complement strand
TAAATTCCGCATAGGGTTGATATTAGAAGACGTTTACAATAATTAACTTATACTTGATTTAGATGACAATGGTTGCAGATGTATGGTTGCCTGAAATTCGTTTTTTTTCAGAATCTACAAAAGTAAAATTAATTTTCCAATTTTTACCAGTTCTCATACAACCCTAACACACAAATTCTGTCTTTTGTTATGTCAACCTGCATTTTGATATTAATTTATTACTCGTACTTTTGCAAAGCGAAGATTTTAATTATGAAAAAGAGCCTCCTGATTTTAACAACACTGATCCTTGGTACAGTGTTTATTTCAACCTCATGCAAAAAGGCGTCCACTTCACAGCCTTGCGATGGCATTGGAACTGTATGCTTTGAAAATAAAAGAGATTCATTACTGACTATCAATATCGTTCAACTTCATGCAACCATAAACCTCCAGCATGATGAAATGCAATGCAAGAATTTCTCAGGCGGTTCAACCTATACCATAAAATACTCAGGCCCGGCTTATACAGGGAACCTGAAGGACACCACCATGCTGGTGCAGAATTGTGATAATAAACTGATCATTATCAACCCGCCGAAAAAATAAGCTTACTCTTCGAATTTTACCTTGGTTAAATAAAACACGAACCGCTTGTTGTTGCTTTCAAGCGCAACGTTTTTTATTTCCTGGAATCCATAGCAGAGGAAGAAATCGTCATACCAGCCCTGCAGCCCGCTTTTCGTTTCAGAAACCAGCTTGTCATCAGGATATCTTGACTCCAGCGGGCTGAATTCCAGTTTACCTGTTGTTTCATCATTATGTATGATTTTCGAACCTATTCTTCCTGCAGCACAATAAGCAAGAAGCAGCTTATCGCCCATGACTCTGACAACCACCTTGGTATTAAGCTCAGGGCTGATCAGTTCACTTATTTCCAATGCATTATCCCACAATAACATCCCTGACGCATCGTAGGCAGTGATGATTGCGCCTGTAAACCGGTACCCGTCGAAAGTTGAATACGAATTCGTATAAGGCCTTCCGTAAAAATCGAAATCAGTAAAATTTTCAACATGATATTGAGGAAAATACACCTCCGAAACCTGGATAATCCGCCCATCCTGTTCAAAAGGCTCATCCTGAAGTACATTAAAATCAACCGAATATTCAGTAATATTCTTTTTCTTCTTCAGGGCCTTGTTTTTCAGATCAATCAGGTCTTTTGTACTTAGCAGTGAATTAATGCTCTTTAGTTGAAGAAAATTTATAAAATTTAAATTTTTCTGATTCCCCTGCTCCAGGAGACTCGTAAAAACACCCGTCGATTCATCCTGGGATTTGTTTTTCTGACCGGATCCACCAGTGTATAGCCTGTAGGTGCCAATAACCAACTCCTCCCCTTTTTGATTCGCGATAGCTTTGAATCCTGAAAATTCCCTGTCACCGTTTATGGTACTGATGTTTACCGAGTTCAGCACCTTTCCTGTCGTATCGTAAACCTGGTACCAATGCCCGGTTTCTTTTTTACTTATCGCTTTGGAAACCACTGCCTTTAAATTCCCTGTGGCACTATCTGTCCCGAACCAACGGAATGCTGACGGAGTCTCGCGGTCAATCATGAAGCCCTTGCTGTGATTCGACTTCAGGTCAAGGATTTCCACCGCTGCCTGCCCGGTTTTATGATTCAGCGCCAGGAAAGCATATCGGCCCAGGGTATTGAAAAAAACAGGCTCCGAATTTGCGGGGACTTTGGTAATGTTTGGAATGAAATTTCCTGTTTTGAGGTCAATCCTCACAATTTCAAGTGGCTGATCTTCACTTTTAATCTTGCCTTTGTAAACAAATACAATAAAAAGAGTGTCCCCCGAAAATGTTTTAAACCTGAAATCAAGATCATTCAGCACAGGGAGGGTTTTAACCCAGATCTGTTTCAGGTTCCGGTCATAAAATGAAAAATACCATTTGACTCTCTGGTTATCTGCTATCTCAACGCTTTTAAAGAATATCAGGGCTCCGTTGCCGCCACAAGCAATTGCACGGTATGATTCCTGGTCGCTTCTCGCCGTGATTTCAATCCTGGCAGTTTCTTCGTCTTTTCCTTCATTGCTTTTCTGGGCCATAATGAGAGGGTGTGCAAGAACAAACGAAAGTGCAAGAATGACCAGGCTGCGCATATGAGGTTGTTGACAGCGCAAAAATAGCGAAAAACCATCCTCAATAAAAAACCAATTTCCCCCGGCTCATGATGTTCTTTTCTTTATCACGGAGGATGGCGATGTATATACCCTCCCGGCAATTGACCAGGAACAGGTCGGTGCAAAACCCCGAAAACACCAGTTCCCTGACCAGCCTCCCCTCTGTTGAATAGATGGCAAGTTTCTTTTCTCCTTCCACCTGGCTATGAACGCTTATCGTTTTTCCCAGCCAGAGGAATTTCATTGGCAGGCAGGCAAATGCACCTGCAATTTTATCTTCGCTTCCAAGACCGCTTTCACAAGGCGTCCAATAAACATTGTCGATGCACACCTGGCCTGAGTTCAGACTGTCGGACTGCCTGAATTCAATAATAAAATCTCCCGCAATGCTTATATTAATACTGTCGGAAGAATGTATTAAACCAGTATCGGCATTTCCCCCGGGGCTAATAACATTCCTGAAAAGGGTTCCATTAATCAGCAAATCCAGGTTAACGGCAGTTGAGAAGGCCTGGCGGTAGGAAAATATAATTCTGCCGCAACCATGGTGGATTATTCCTGAAACCAGTTTCGGAAGGGCATTCCTTTTTTTTCCTAAACAGGGGGTGGGCAATTCAATCGCTTTATCGCCCCTGCATTGGATATATGTCCAAACCGAGCTGTCGGCTCCCGTGAAGCTTCCGTTGGCATAGCTCCCCGACACCAGCGGAAAATTTCTGAATGTTTCAAACCCCTGACCCCTGATCATGGATACTGACAGCAGGACAGAGCAAACAAGGGTTCCTATTGTTTTCATATAGCTGAGATTATCGTACTCCTTAATCCGGCGAAGCCAAAAAAGTGATACCTCAAATATGGATTTTAATAAAAAAAAAGGCCGCCACTGCATGTGACGGCCCCTGAGTAATATTGATAATCTGATTATTTGTCCTTGACTTCTTCGAAGTCGACATCAGTGACTTCATCATTTCCTGAAGCTTTCTGGCCGCCCCCCTGTTCCTGGCCGGGCTGAGGTCCGCCCTGCGGTCCCTGCTGGCTTCCCTGGGAGTTCTTGTACATTTCCTCGCTGGCTGTTTGCCAGATAGCATTCAGGTTCGCAAGAGCTTTGTCAATAGCTGCCACATCGCGGTTCTTATGAGCGGTTTTAAGTTCCTCAAGGGCATGTTCGATACCGCCTTTCTTATCGGCCGGAACCTTGTCCCCGAATTCCTTCAGCTGCTTTTCGGTTTGGAAAATCATGGTATCGGCCTGGTTGATCTTATCGACCTCTTCCTTCATCTTCTTGTCGATATCGGCGTTGCGCTGGGCTTCTTCCTTCATCTTCCTGATCTCGTCGTCGGAAAGGCCCGAAGATGCTTCGATCCTGATCTGCTGGGATTTGCCGGTGGCTTTATCCTTTGCGGTTACGTGCAGAATCCCGTTAGCATCTATATCGAAAATAACTTCGACTTGAGGAATCCCCCTGGGAGCAGGAGGTATGCCGTCAAGGTGGAACCTTCCTATGCTTTTGTTCTGGTTTGCCATGGGACGTTCACCCTGGAGGACATGGATTTCAACCGTTGTCTGGCTGTCTGCTGCAGTAGAAAAGACCTCGGATTTTTTTGTAGGTATGGTTGTATTCGATTCTATCAGCCTGGTCATAACACCGCCCAGGGTTTCAATCCCAAGTGAAAGCGGGGTAACATCAAGAAGCAGAACATCTTTTACTTCGCCTGTAAGAACGCCTCCCTGGATAGCTGCACCGACCGCAACGACCTCGTCGGGGTTGACACCTTTAGAAGGCTCTTTTCCAAAGAAATCCTTGACGATCTTCTGGATTGCAGGGATTCTTGTAGACCCTCCTACCAGGATCACTTCATCAACATCAGAAGGCTTCATTCCCGCATCTTTCAATGCCTGCTGGCATGGTGGAATAGTCGATTGCATCAGGCGGTCGACAAGCTGTTCGAATTTAGCCCGTGTCAGCTTCTTTACAAGATGCTTGGGAACTCCGTCAACCGGCATAATGTAAGGCAGGTTGATCTCAGTTTCAGCAGAACTTGAAAGCTCTATCTTGGCTTTTTCCGAAGCTTCC
>JAPLDN010000001.1 GCA_026391755.1 Bacteroidota bacterium | reverse complement strand
CCTCGAATGGTTGACCGCGGTAAAATCGGGGACTGTTTTTAACGGTTCTTATGCATCCGGGGCCTTTGATGCCGGTACTTTTGTAATCCTTGACCGGGCTTCAAAGGGGAAGGGCTGGGACCTGAAAAAATACGGTATCGGTTGGGCCCGAAAAGTGATCATGGACAGTATCATTGAGGGGGCGAAGCCAGATGACCTGATCCTTAGCCTGGATGCAGATACCACATTTACAGAGAATTATTTCCTTTCGGTAGCCCTGAACTTTTATAATAATCGCGACGCGGTTGCGCTTTCTGCTCCTTATTTCCATACGCTCTCCGATGATACCCGCGCCGGCCGTGCTATTTTAAGGTATGAAATTTACATGAGGCATTATCAGCTCAACCTCTGGCGTATAGGCAGTCCGTATACATTTACTGCGCTGGGTTCGGCAATAGCCTGCCCGGTATGGGCTTATTCGGCGGTAGGAGGGATGACACCGAAAACCAGCGGCGAGGATTTTTATTTTCTTCAGAAGCTCAGGAAATACGGCAGGATTTTATTCTGGAATGACGAAAAGGTATACCCTGAAGCAAGGTTCAGCGACCGTGTTTTTTTTGGCACTGGGCCTGCAATGATCAAAGGAGATTCGGGCGACTGGACGAGTTGTCCCATATACCCTGTCGATCTGTTTGATGAGATCTGGGAAACCTACGAATTGTTTCCTGCCTTTTTTACTAAAACAAAGGAAACCCCCGTTGTTAAATTTCTCAAAGAATTACTTAAGGAGAAAGACCCTTTTGAACCCCTCAGGAAGAATTTTAAAACCCCTGAGAATTTTATAAGGGCCTGTCATGAAAAATTTGACGGCTTAAGGATCCTTCAGTATCTGAAATCAAACCAGGGGAAATATCCCGGTACCGATGAGGAACATCTTTTAAAGTTTCTGCAAGGCAATTACGATAAGTCACAATTGAGAAACCTTCACATTGACTTCCCCTCATTTTCATTTGAATCATCCCCTGTAAATGACCTGGAAATGGTAAGGCTGCTGCTGTTTGAGAAAGAAGAAGAATCGAGGTTTATTTCAGCACTGCATTGACCATTCTTGCTGCATCTTCAAGTGTAACCGCCGAAACTACCTTCAGCCCTGATTCATCGATCAGTTTTTTCGCTTCAACAGCGTTGGTGCCCTGGAGCCTCACGATAATGGGGACTTTAATGTCGCCAATGTTTTTATATGCATCGACAATCCCCTGGGCTACCCGGTCGCAGCGGACTATCCCTCCGAAGATATTGACCAGGATTGCTTTAACAGCGGGATCTTTCAAAATGATCCTGAACCCTTCCTCCACGCGTTTGGAGTTTGCGCTTCCGCCAACATCGAGGAAATTGGCAGGATCGCCTCCCGAAAGTTTTATGATATCCATTGTCGCCATTGCAAGACCAGCTCCGTTCACCATACAGCCTACATTCCCGTTTAACTTGACATAGTTCAGGTCATGGCGCGATGCTTCAACTTCGGTTGGGTCTTCCTCGTCCAGGTCACGCATTGAAGCAATTTCGGGATGACGGAACAGGGCATTGTTATCGATTACGACTTTGGCATCTGCAGCAAGGATCTTATCATCGGAAGTCTTGAACAAGGGATTGATCTCAATGAGGGAAGCATC
>JAPLDN010000170.1 GCA_026391755.1 Bacteroidota bacterium | reverse complement strand
ATGCTTGATCTTTCACAACAACCTTCCCAAACAATGGATTAAATCGTTATGCTGAAAACCTCTCATAAAATAGAAAAGATCTACTATAATATTGGTGAAGTGGCTGAATTGTTTGAGGTAAACCAATCCCTTATACGATTCTGGGAAAAGGAGTTCGATATCCTCAATCCGCAGAAAAATAAAAAAGGGAACAGGCTGTTTACAAAGCAGGACATTGAAACCCTGAAGCTGATTTACCACCTCGTAAAGGAAAGGGGATATACTCTCCAGGGAGCCAAGGACAAATTAAAACAAAACCGGGAAAACATTGTGAATACGGTTGAGATCATTGACTCCCTGAACCAGGTTAAAGGATTCCTTCTCGAACTTAAAAAGGAATTGTAGGTCCCCATGCCATTGAAGGAATCGTTTTTTAATGATGTTTATAATGTTGCTTCCAAAATCCCCTATGGCAGGGTAACTTCTTATGGAGCTATCGCAGAATATCTCGGATTAAGGGGTTCGGCCAGGATGGTTGGCTGGGCCATGAATGCCTCCCACACCAGCAATAAAAATATACCGGCTCACCGGGTCGTGAACAGGAACGGACTTCTCACAGGAAAGCACCATTTCGGAGGACCAAAAGTCATGGAACAATTGCTGAAGAGTGAAGGAATAAAAGTAAAGGATAACAAGGTGGTGAAGTTTGAGAAATTGTTCTGGGACCCAAGGGAAAGTGAACAGTGAAGAGTCAGCAGTCAGCAGTCACCTATGATAAATTCTTTACAAACAGTCTAACATTATTGAAATGAACAAAGTAACACAAAAAGATATATTACAAGCCCTGTCGCACGTCATTGACCCAGATTTAAACAAAGACCTGGTGACCCTGAATATGATAGATGAGATAAAGATCAGCGAAGGCAAAGTGAAATTCAGGCTTATACTCACAACACCAGCCTGTCCTTTAAAGGATTTTCTGACTCAGTCATGTATCAATGCTATTCATGAACATGTAGATAAGGACCTGGATGTTGAAGTGGACCTTTCTTCCAGGGTAACCACTAAGCGCAAGGAAAATGAGGACTTGCTTAAGGATGTTAAGAATATCATTGCCGTTGGATCAGGCAAAGGAGGTGTTGGCAAATCTACTGTTGCTGTAAACCTGGCAATCGCCCTTGCGAAAACAGGGGCAAAGGTTGGCCTGCTCGATGCCGATATTTACGGCCCTTCGATTCCCCTGATGTTCGGTTTGCTTGATGAGAAAGCAAAGGGCTTTGACCGTGACGGAAAAACCTTTGTTTATCCTTTTGAGAAATTCGGCATTAAAATGATCTCTATCGGTTTTTTTGTTGATCAGTCCAAAGCGCTTGTCTGGAGAGGGCCTATGGCTTCCACGGCATTGAAACAACTGTTCACCGATATTGAATGGGGGCCCCTTGATTATATGGTAATAGACCTCCCCCCGGGAACCGGTGATATCCCCCTTACGCTGGTGCAAAGTTTCCCTCTCACAGGCGCAATCATAGTTAGCACACCCCAGGAGGTGGCAATAGCCGATGTGAGGAAAGCTGCCGATATGTTCAGGAACGATCAGATCGGGATACCAATCCTTGGCCTGGTTGAGAATATGGCCTATTTTATTCCTCCAGATATGCCAGGTAAGAAGTATTTTATCTTTGGAAAAAGCGGCTGCCAGAAGTTTGCCGATGATCTGAAGATCCCTGTCCTGGGACAAATACCAATCGAACAGGCCATCGCTGATTCAGGTGATTCGGGAAAGCCTGTGGCCACTGAGAACGACAGCCCCTCAGGCATGGCTTTTGCCAAACTTGCAGAAGCAGTGGCTCAGCAGGTTGCTATCTCGAATGCTATAAAGGAAACGTTCGGAAAGGCATAAGCAAAAGTTTATAAATTTGCTTATCTGTTTAATGACCTGATTAATGCAAGAACAACACATCAAAGACAGCGAATGGAGACACCGCCTTATTAATGAGGTGATTGCCGATTATATTTTTGTTATCGATGTGGATTCTGACATGAATCTCAAGCTAAGCTGGGCCTCCGAAAACATTCTGAAAAACACAGGTCGCACTTTTACTGAAGCTCTCACTCCTGATCTTTGGATGAACATCGTTCATCCCGAAGACATATGCTTACTCCGGGATTTCATCCGCCAGATGCTCACAACAACAGAAAAAGGGGAACTCGAGTGCCGGTCCTTTCATAAAGAAGGGCAGCAGCGCTGGATCAGAATATTTGCCCGCCATAAAAAAGGACCCGACGGAAAGGTTACGCATCTCATGGGGGCAGTGAGGGAAATTTCAGAACTGAAGCGAATAGAAAAACAGCTTCTTCTTTCAGAAAAGAAATACCGCGAGCTACATTCAAGCATGACCGATGCCTTTGTCTCTGTCAATATGAAAGGAGAAATTCAGGAATGTAATGAAAGTTACAGGAAGTTGCTTGGTTATTCGGAAGAAGAATTGCTGAAGCTCACCTATAATGATCTGACTCCCGAGAAATGGCATGCCATGGAAAAGAGACTGGTTGAGCAGGAAATCCTGCCCCTGGGATCTTCGGTTGTCTATGAAAAGGAATACAAGGCCAGGGACGGACATATCATTCCTGTTGAGATGCGAACTTTTCTGATCAGGGATGACGAAGGAAATCCTTCTGCAATGTGGGCCATTGCACGCGATATTTCGGAGCGTAAACGGAATGAAGAAATGCTCAGGGCTGCGCTGAAAGAAAAAGAAATATTGCTCAGGGAAGTTCATCACAGGGTGAAAAATAACCTCCAGACCATTCTTGCCCTGATAGATCTCAGGAGCTCTGAAATCAGGGATGAAAATTCACTTCAAATCATTAAAGAAATTAAGGAACAGATTCGCACCATATCGGTTATTTACCAGGAGCTTTTCCAGAGCGAAAAGCTTTCAAGAGTTTCGATGCAGCATTATCTTTCAATACTGGTGTCGAATCTTTTTACCATTTTTTCTAATAGTCATCAGATAAAGGCGGATGTTGATTGCAGTGATATCATTCTGGATGCGGAACGCGCAATGCCTTGTGGCCTGATTGTGAATGAGCTGGTTACAAATTCACTGAAATATGCCTTTCCCGAAGGCTTCAGGGAAAGGGCTTTAGTCAGCGTGAAACTCAGCACCGAAGGCGCTTCATATATTCTCCGGGTTTCAGATAACGGGATCGGATTCACGCCTTCCATGGACGAAAAACAAACATCTTCAATGGGCCTTCAGCTAGTAAGCCTCTGGGCTGAAAGCCAGATGAACGGAACCCTCGACATTACAAACCACAAAGGCAGTTGCTTTACTGTCAGGTTCAGTAAATAAGCAGAAACTTTATTTACCTTTTTGAGGCAGGTTGGATGATTTAAATTTCGGACCCAGGTAATAGTATTTGTTTACCGGAGTAATGGTTCCGGACGGAAAATCTATAGTACAGGCTTCCCAGACGTCCCCTGATTCGTTCCCTCCATTGTTCACAAGGGTATATGGCCCCAGGTGTTTCAATGGACCGTCTTTAACGCCTACATCAACAAATGCCTGGGTTACGCCGCCTCCGTGATCCTTGTAATAGTGAACAAACAAGCGGTAAGAACCTGACTGATTTGCTATTGGAACGGTAATATGCTCCGGTCCATACCCATAGGTATTGTCAACATCGAGAACCCCGCCCCAGGAGGGAGATTTATTTGAATAATAGCAATCAGAAGAAGTCCATAGATCGTCAATGGTTCCGCCCGGGGGAAGCATATGGAAATCAATATCCGAATAGTTTGTATTCCACCTCAGTTCGGTGAATATATCAAGAGTTGGGAAATTGCCGTTAACGCTTATTTTTTTTGTAGCAGTCACCGTGTTTCCATTGGCTTGTTTGCCGTAACCGGTAACCTTGATGGTATTCGGGCCATTCTGTATCACGATACTCTGGCTGAAATGTGTGCCATCGTCCAGCCGGAGTATCGTAGGAACACCGTTGATCTCAACAACCCCGTTAGTTACAGATTGCACACTATCCATATACCCTTCAAGGCTGAGCACCCGGCTGGTTATGGTTTCACCGTCATGCAAGGAAGTAATAATGATTTCCGCCTTTTTCTCACCCACCAGGCAAATGTCTTTTCCCGCCGGCGGATAATATGTCAGGTGAGCCCCGGCCGGAACTGCGCAATAATCATTCTTGGCATCATCCGGCAACTGAAAGAAAGCGCTGTCGACAGTCAATCCGCCAAGCAGCAGATCAAACAGCATTTTCCCTGTCGATTGACCTGCACAATTCGTTTCATCCCATCCGATAGTGACTCCCACGCCTTTTAAGTGATAGGCTTGCGCCAACTGTGTTGTCCCTTTGAATGACTGACAGGCAACCAGGTAGATCAGTGAACTGGGGAATGCTCCGTCGGCGTATGCATCAGATACATATTTATCGGAAAACGCGTAATATGTGACGGCCGTTTGATGTCCGTTCCTCTCTTCATGAACAGTACCGGCACTGATAAGCCCCTGGTTCCACCATAAATACTGATCATTTAACAACTTCTGCAACGGGTTATCCTGGGCATTCGGAGGTTCCTCGCCGGTAACTATCCAGGTCCTTGTTCCATCATATGCACCATGCGATATAAAGAAAATAGCTCCGTATTTGAATAAGTCATTTTGCAGGAAACTAAGATTGACATCCCCTCCATTGACGATAGTGGTTTCATATCCGTTATCGATAAATTCCTGGTCCAGGGTATTAATAATGTCTTTGCAATATTGCCTGCTTTCATCATTATATTGCTGGTTGATCAGGCAGGCTTTATTGTTCCCTACCGGGATGCGTGTCCCGGATTTTTTGCCTGCTGCTTTATACCCGTAAGGGGGTATTAGGTATTTATTGGGGATATACCAGAAAACCAGTCCGGCATTGCTGAATTTAACAAATAAAGCACTGTCTTTAATCCAGGCATTCTCAACCTGCGGTAGTTGTTTAATCGATGCGAGATTCTGATTGAACCGTTGAATTGCATTTGTGTCAAGTAAAGAGTTGTTCAAAGTTGAAGAGATCTGGCTGTAAGTGTTGGTGATGGCGGTTTTTTCGGCATCGGTCAGCCCCGCTGAACTGCCGGAATTGTCAGTGCTTTTTTTACAGGCAGCAATAATTGCAATCACCAGCAGCACCAACAGTGAAAGTTTCCAGATAAATGTTTTCATGATCGTTTATTTTGGTACGGTAAATTTCATGATTCAGGGCTTTCTCAGATCTTTAGCATCCAGGATCCAGGAAACAGTTCCTCCTTCCCTGAATCTGACAAAAAAAGCTATGTTAGTTACCCATGCACTGTCAACGGTTGAGAATTTTTGTATCCGCGGAAGTTCCTGGTGAAATTTTTGTAAAGGATTATCACTTGACATCGCCTTATCAAGGATTTTTTTTATCTGCTGATATTCATCCTTGATTATGTTCTTCGATTCCGGTGGTTTGCAGTTGGTCATAAGCATTAGCGGAAGTAACAGAACAGTAATAATTCCGATCAGGGTTATCAGTTTCACGTTAAAAGGCAGACCTGAACGTTTAATTCTAAGATACAAATATAACATATCTAATACCTAATGTCAAGGATTTTATATCCTGCGACCTGGCATATAAGGCTGATATGAACGTTATGATTTTTCACTATCTTTACACCCTCAAACAATGCATGACATGATAGATATCGAACTTGAGAACAAAGTTAAAAACGTAATAGAACAAATTCGTCCTTACCTGCAGGCCGATGGAGGCGATGTGGAATATGTTGATATGACCGAAGATAAGGTTGTCAACTTAAGGCTTCTCGGAATGTGCGGCAATTGCCCGCATTCGCAGATGACCCTGAAAAACGGAATTGAAGCAGCTGTAGTCCGTGCCATCCCGGAAATTAAAGGTGTGGAATCGGTTCAGACCGTGTAATCAGGATAGGTATTTCCCAACAATCGGCATGCGACGCCCCATCCCGAAGGCTTTTGGGGAAACCCTGAGTATGGGAGGGGTTTGGTAGCGTTTATATTCACTGGTGTTAACCAGTTTCAGGACCCGTTTTACCGTGGCTTCATCGAAGCCTGCTTCCAATAATTCTTTCGGCCCTTTTCTTTCTTCAATATACAGGTATAATATTTTATCAAGGATATGGTATTCGGGTAAGGAATCCGAGTCTTTCTGACCCGGGCGGAGCTCAGCCGAAGGGGGTTTGCTTATTGAATTCAGCGGGATGATCTCTTTTTCACGGTTAATATAACGCGAAAGTTCATAAACCTGGGTTTTATATACATCGCCCAATACCGATAACCCTCCGCACATATCGCCGTATAGGGTGCCGTAACCCACGGCAGCTTCACTTTTATTTGATGTATTTAACAGTATATACCCGAATTTATTTGACAATGCCATCATGATAACTGCCCTGATCCTGGCCTGGACATTTTCCTCGGTGAGATTAAAAGCCAGCCCGTTGAACTGGGATTCAAGACTGTGTTCAACCGCCCTGAAAGCTTCTTCAATCGGGATTATCTCATATCCTACGCCAAGATTGCCGGCCAGGTCTTTTGCATCTTTTATGCTGTGGTCTGATGAAAACCGGGAAGGAAGAAGCAGAGCTTTCACATTGTCATTCCCCAGGGCTTCCGCTGCAAGTACAAGGGTTACGGCGGAATCGATGCCGCCTGATAAACCAAGAATGGCTTTGACAAAACCCATTTTACCGAAGTAGTCCCTGATCCCCATAACCAAGGCGTCATGGATAAGAGAAATCCGGGATACGGGATCTGACATCGGATTTCGGATATCAGATGTCAGATGCAAAAACACCAGATCTTCGGTATCCACTATCTGAAAATCTTCGGAGAACCTGTTTAACTCCGCCACTAACTCACCAGCTGCATTGACCGCCAAGGAGCCTCCGTCGAACAACAGCTCGGTTTGCCCACCGATGTGGTTCACATAAAAAACAGGAAGTCCGTATGTTAAAGCATTACGCTTAAGCACGTCGTACCTTGCAACAGGCTGGTCATAGTGAAAAGGAGAAGCAGCTATATTAATGATAAGATCAGGATTTAACCTGATCAGCTCATCCATGGGGTTCCTTACATACAGGGGATCGTCGGAAACATTCCAGAGATCTTCGCATATGGTCAATGCAATCCGCCGGCCTTTAAATTCAATGACTTCATTGGGAAGCCGGTTTGGCTCGAAATACCTGTATTCGTCAAATACATCGTAATTCGGCAGCAGTGTTTTATGGATTACCGATTGTATCCTTCCTTCGGAAAGAAAGTAAGCTGAGTTGTAAAGGGGTTTCCCTTTATCGGCAGGGTTCAGCGAAGGGCTGCCAACAATTGCCGCAATATCGTTACATTCTTCGGCTATCCTGAGGATTCCCTGGTAGCATTTTTCAATGAAATCGTCGAACTCGAGAAAATCACGCGGAGGATAACCGCAAACCGATAATTCGGCAAATACTGCAAGATCGGCTCCCGCAGCCTTTGCCTTATGTATGCCATCGATGATCCTGGCCACGTTTTGTTCAAAGTCACCGATGCGGTAGTTCAGCTGGGCAAGTGCAATCTGCATAATTAAAACATTACACCGATATTCAGTTCGGCATAGTTAAGATAGGCTTTCTGATTCAGCTTCGTAACAGCATTGTATCCTTTCATAACGTTATTAAGGCTGTTACTGTATCCCAGCCCTAAAAATATCCTGGTCGACTGGTCCAGGTAAATCTCGGTGCCCAATCCAATGATCACCGATTCCCTGATAGCGGTGGTCTGGCTCATAATATCCTTTTTCTCGGACTGGGTATAGCCTTTGTCCCCGGTAAAGTCGTTGTTCTCATGCGCAGCGATCCTGAACCCTGTTCCAAAACCTACCTGCCCGAAAAATGAACATTTCCCAAACTTCTTGGTGAACATTTTGACCATAAGGGGGATCTCTATATATGTAAAGCTGAGATTGCTGTTGGTGGTTCCTTTCAGGGTGTCGTGAATCATATCAGGATAAGTCATCTTTCCTCCGAGAAAAGCGAAATTAATTCCTGTTGAAAATGCATAATGCTCAGCGAAATAAAAATCACAGATTAACCCCATCACGCCTCCCAGTTTTGCACCGTTGCTGCTGTAATCCTGGGTGGAAGGAGTGATAAAGGAGATGTCAGGGGCAAATTTAAGTCCCAGCTTGATCTCCGGTTTTTTTTCTTGCGCAAAAACTGAATGCAGGGGAAGAAGTAATACGATAACAAAAAAATGAATATTTTTTCTCATGAGGATCCTTGGTTTAAACCTGAAAAAACAAATTTAAAGATTTAGACATGGCTCATTTCCCATTTTCAATAATTTTATCCAAAAATAATCAACCGTTAATAACGTTTGTTTGTTTATGAAGCAATTTACGGTACTGCTGTCAATTATTTTAATTTTCTGCGGATGTGGACGCAGGGGGAACCATGAGTCGGATGTTTCAAAGATCGTTATCCCGCAGGTTAAGATCCAGCGTTATGACCTGGACCTCTTTAATACCAATACGGCTGACTTCCACCACGATATTAAAAAGCTGCAGCCCCGTTACAGGATCTTCCTCGGTGACAGCCTCGATGATCCTTCAAAGCTTTCGACCTTAAAGGATTATATGGATAATCCGCGCAACCAGGATTTTATCAGGGCCGTCAGGCTGAAATATCCTGAAGTCAGCAACATTGAAAAAGACCTGGATGCGGCTTTCAAACACTTTAAATATTATTTTCCCGCTTTCCCCATTCCCCTGGTTTATGCATATATCTCAGGTGGCGATTACGAATACCCGGTTCAGTATTCCGATTCGGTGCTCCTGATAGGTCTCGACAACTACCTGGGGAAGGATTTCGCCCCTTACAAGGCCGACGGGGTTTCACAATACAGCGTCGAAAGAATGAACGAACAAAACATTGTCCCCGATTGTGTGAGATTGCTGGCGAACTCAAATTTCCCTGTTGAGACAGGGGGCACAAGTCTTCTTGATATCATGGTTGAATCAGGTAAAAGGCTTTACATCCAGGATGTCATAATACCGTCGGCCCCCGACAGGATCAAAATCGGTTATACACTGCTGCAATATGACTGGATAAAAAAGAATGAGTTCCAGGTATGGGCCGCTATCATAGAAAACCATATGTTATATTCCAATGACGGCCGTATAATAAGGGTATTCACTTCCGATGGCCCTTTCACTGCTGAATTCTCAAAGTTTTCTCCTCCCTTGCTCGGCAACTGGATAGGCTGGCAGATCGTAAAACAATACATGGAACGGAATCCCGATGTAAGCATTGAACAGCTGCTGAAAGAAAAAGATTCCCAGAAGATCCTGGCCGGTTCTAAGTACAAGCCTGAAAAATAATCTCAATTTTCATGTCACTTTTTGTCTGATGGTGGATTAAGGAGTACCAAAACCTCTTTCATGCTGGTCAAGACATACGGATGTGCCATAACAGGGATACAGGCCCTGATGATCACGGTGGAAGTGAATATCGACCAGGGGATTCAGTTTTTCATGGTTGGGCTGCCCGACAATGCAGTACGTGAAAGCCATCAGCGGATAGAATCGGCTCTGAAGAATAACGGCTTTAAAGTCCCAGGCAAGAAAATCGTGATCAACCTGGCCCCGGCCGATATCCGCAAGGAGGGCTCTTCCTATGATCTTCCTATCGCTATGGGCATCCTTGCGGCCTCTGAAATGATCAAAACAGATAAGCTTGAGAAGTATGTGATCATGGGGGAGCTTTCACTCGATGGCAGCCTGCTTCCTGTCAAAGGCGCCTTACCGATCTCGCTGGAAGCCAGGAAACAGGGATTCAAAGGACTGATCCTTCCTGCCGGGAACGCCAGGGAGGCGGCCGTGGTTGACGGTATTGACATCTATGGAGCCGGGAATATCAAAGAGGTGATCGGTTTTTTCAACGGGGATGGAATACTTGAGTGTACCAGGGTTGATATAGAGGCTGAGTTTGGGAATGCGAAGGGTAACCCCGCCCTGGATTTTGCAGATGTAAGGGGGCAGGAAAACATCAAAAGGGCATTGGAGATAGCGGCAGCAGGGGGGCATAATGTTCTTTTGATCGGTCCGCCGGGAGCGGGAAAAACCATGATGGCTAAACGGCTGCCGTCTATCCTGCCTCCCCTCATTCTGCAGGAGGCGCTCGAAACGACCAAGATACATTCAGTGGCCGGGAGGCTGAACGGTTCAGGCCCACTGGTCACGGCAAGGCCTTTCAGGTCGCCCCATCATACAATTTCACCTGTAGCCCTGGTTGGAGGGGGCAGCATTCCCCGGCCCGGGGAAATTTCACTTGCGCATAACGGTGTGTTGTTTCTCGATGAGCTGCCGGAGTTCAACAGACAGGTTCTCGAAGTTCTTAGGCAGCCCATGGAAGACCGGGTTGTAACGGTATGCAGGGCAAAGGTATCGACCACTTACCCGGCAAGCTTCATGCTCATTGCAGCCATGAACCCTTGCCCCTGCGGCTATTATAACCATCCCCAGACACCCTGCCAGTGCAATCCCGGCATAATCCAGAAATATCTTCACAAAATTTCAGGTCCGCTTTTCGACAGGATTGATATACAGGTTGAAGTGATCCCTGTTCCTTACCGTGATCTCAGGGATCAGCCATCCGCCGAAAGTAGCAATGATATGAGAAACAGGGTGGTCAGGGCAAAGCAAAACCAGGAAAAAAGGTTTAAGGGCTCCAAAGGGGTATACTGCAATGCACAGATGAATCCCCGGCAGCTGCGCCAGTTCTGCCGGGTTGACGACTCCTCGGGCATGCTCCTGAAAAATGCCATGGACAGACTCGGATTATCGGCGAGAGCCTATGAACGGATTTTAAAGGTTGCGCGTACCATTGCCGATCTGAATAGTACAGAAGAAATCACGGCTGAGCACCTGGCCGAAGCAATTACTTACCGTTCGCTGGACAGGGAAAACTGGGGAAGGTGATCAGAGGTAAAGATCGGCAATCACAAAACAAGCGTAAATTACCGATGCAATGCCGTTCAGGGTGAAAAAAGCGAGGTTGACTTTTGAAAGGTCGTTGGGTTTCACTAGGATGTGCTGGTAAATGATCAGGGCTGTATAAATGGCCATTCCTGACCAGTATATCTTTCCAAAAGGGCCAATAAGGCCCGCGGTAACAAGAAATCCAACGGAGATTACATGAAATACTATGGAAAGGAGAAGGGCATTTTTGCTTCCCAGGAAAACAGGAAGGGACTTTAACTGCTCGCTCTTGTCAAAAGCTGTGTCCTGCATGGCATAAATGATATCGAAGCCGGCTACCCAAAAGATCACCGAAAAGGAAAACAACAGCGGCAGGATGTCAAAATGGGCTGTCACGGCAATATAAGCCCCGATAGGTGCCAGGGCCAGTCCAAGGCCGAGGAAAACATGCGAAAGCGAGGTGAACCGTTTTGTCAGGCTGTACCCGAGCACCACCAGCAAAGCAACGGGGGAAAGCAGGAAACAGAGCAGGTTCAGGAACCAGGCAGCTCCCATGAAAAGCAGGGCATTGATAATGATAAATGCAAGGGCGGCCTGCCGGCTGATGATGTTTCGCGGAAGTTCCCGGGCTGCAGTGCGTGGGTTTTTACTGTCAAATCTCACATCGGCATAACGGTTGAATGCCATGGCTGCATTCCTTGCAAAAAGAACGCACAGGATGACCAGGAGAAGGTCCCGCAAACTGATCACGGAGCCTGTTTCTTTAAAGGCAAGGAATAACCCTATCATTGCAAACGGCAGTGAAAACAGGGTGTGATGGATTTTTACAAGCGAAAAATAATTGCCGATATTTTCTAATTGTTTCTGCACGTTCCTTGTTTATTCCTGCAAAATTAAGAAAAGAGCGTTGCAATTCTCGTGAATGTCCAAAATGAACTGCCCGGAAGTGTAACTTCAGAGCACAATAATCGTCATAAGATGTGGTTATTTTAATGGGCCTGCCCCGGCCCTGTTTTTTTATTTTTATGCACAGCTTGAAGAATTCATTTTCAGCATATATCAGATTCCGTTGTTCGGTGCAGTCAAAATTCAGCTTGCATTCGCCCTTTATCTATAAATTCTGGGCCGGTATACTTAAGGATAAAACACAATATCCTGCTTTTACAAAAACGGAGGGATTCAGGAAGGAATTGTTAAATGACAAAAGCACGATAAACAGGCTTGATTTCGGAGCCGGTTCGAATGAGTATGGGCCGGGAACCGGGACTATCAAAGTTAAAAACCTTGCCCGCCGGTCCCTTATATCAGCTGCTGAAGGCCGGTTCCTTTACAAACTGGTTAAAGAACAAAAAGCTGTTTCAATTCTTGAGTTCGGTACTTCACTTGGTCTCAGCGCACTTTATATGGCAGAGGCGGCACCCGATGCAAGGATAATAACCATGGAAGGCTGTCCTGAGACCGCCGCCCTGGCCCGCCGGGCTTTTGATAAATCAGGAAAAAAGAATATAACGGTATTGACCGGAGCTTTTGATGTAAAACTCAGGGAGGCCCTGGGACTGATGCCGAAGCCCGACCTGGTGTTTTTCGACGGGAACCACCGAAAGGGACCTACACTGAAATACTGGGAGGAGTGTAAACCGCACCTGAATGCCTCATCTGTTGTGGTATTCGATGACATCCACTGGTCGGGCGAGATGGAAGAAGCCTGGAAATTCATTATTGCTGAGCCTGAAGTGAGGGTCAGTATCGACCTTTTCCACCTTGGTGTTGTATATTTTCGCGAAGAACTTAGTAAAGAAGATTTTGTACTACGATTTTAACCCTTTATCTTTGATCCATGGAAAAAGAGATCATTAACCTTGAGAACATTGTAAAAAACTACAAAGTGGGGACTGTGGTCGTTGAAGCCCTGCGCTCCATTTCATTAATTATCCGTAAAAATGAATTCGTTGCTATCATGGGACCTTCGGGTTCAGGAAAGTCAACCCTGATGAACATTCTCGGCTGCCTTGACACTGCTACCAGTGGTAGATATATGCTGAACGGCCATGATGTCAGCAAGATGGACGATAACAACCTGGCTGAGATCAGGAACCGCGAGATTGGTTTCGTTTTTCAGACATTCAACCTGCTTCCCCGGTCCACCGCACTTGAAAATGTAATGCTTCCATTGATCTATGCAGGATACGGCAAAGCAAGGCGCCTGGAACGGGCCTCGAATGTCATGGAAGAAGTAAAGCTTACCGACCGTATGACTCACAAGCCGAACGAATTGTCGGGGGGACAGCGACAGCGTGTTGCAATTGCAAGGGCCCTGGTTAATGATCCGGCTATCATTCTTGCCGACGAACCAACCGGGAACCTCGATTCGAAAACTTCCATTGAAATACTCGGATTACTTGAACAGATCCATAATAAAGGAAATACTGTGATCATTGTCACCCATGAAGAGGATATCGCTTTGCATACTCACAGGATCATCAGGCTTCATGACGGGAAGATCTCATCCGACGAAAAAAATAAAAACATTAAGACCATTGCCGACTACCAGTTTGCATAGTCCATTGAATTAACACTCAAGCATGGCAAAAGAAGTCAGTTACAAAAAGATTTTCGATTCATTCAATCGCCTGAACGTCATGGTTATAGGTGATGTGATGGTGGATTCATACCTTTGGGGAAAAGTTGAAAGGATCTCCCCCGAAGCGCCGATTCCTATTGTTGCATTAAGGAAACGGGAACACAGGATGGGGGGTGCCGCCAATGTTGCCATGAATATCAGGGCGATGGGAGCCAGGCCGATACTGTGTTCTGTGATCGGCACCGACGATAAAGGTGATATTTTCCTTGAACTGATGAAGAAGGAGAAGATGGATGCGTCGGGGATTGTGAGGAGCCAGAGAAGGATCACGACGACCAAATTCAGGATTTTCGGGAACAATTACCAGATGCTCAGGGTTGATGAGGAAGAAGATGACGACCTGGTGCATGCTGACTATCTGACGCTGTCGTTGTTAAGAAAGCAAGAAAGCGGAATATCCCTACTGCGGTTGACCCCAAGAGAAAGAATTTTGAATCCTTTGCAAATGTTACCCTGTTCAAGCCAAATCTTAAGGAGCTTAAGGAAGGTCTGAAAATCGAACTGGATGCAGGCGACCGGGATGCCGTTATTGAAGCTGCACAGTCGCTGAGAGATAAGATCAAATGTGACTATGTGATGACCACCCTGTCGGAACATGGTATGATACTTAGCATGAAAGACAAGCTGGACCAGAAGAATTTCTTTATTCCCGCGCATGTCAGGTCGATATCCGATGTGAGCGGGGCCGGGGATACGGTAATTGGTGTGGCTTCTCTCTGCCTGGCAGCGCAACGTCCGCCATATGAGATAGCTTATATCTCCAACCTCGCAGGCGGACTTGTTTGCGAAGAGGTAGGGGTGGTTCCCGTTAACAAGGACAAACTGCTGAGGGAAGTCATAGCCCTTTTGTGACAATGGATTGCGATGCCGATGTCATCATTTCTGGCGCCGGTCCTGCCGGTTCAATAGCCGCGTATCATTTACAGAAATCAGGGATCAGTACCTTAATACTTGAGAAATCTGCATTCCCCCGTTATAAGGTTTGCGGGGCAGGTCTTACGCATAAGATACTGTCGGTTATTCCGTTTGACCTCAGTCCTATTGTCCATACTACCATTCATTCTTTCAGGTTTTCATCAGGGTTTAAAGATGTTTATACAAGGACTAACAAGCTTCCCCTGATGTATTGTACCATGAGGGACGAGTTTGATGCTTTTTTGCTGGAACAGGCTGTGAATGCAGGGGCAAGGGTGTTGACTTCCGAAAAAGTCACCGGGCTCAGCCAGGACGCCTGCGGTGTGTACGTTAAGACTGTACATGGAGAATACCGTTCACAGTTTCTGATCGGGGCCGACGGGGCATCGAGCCTTGTTGCAAGGAGCTTTGGCCTGAACAATAATATCGAATGGGGGATGGCCTGGGAAGCGGAAGTCAGGTCAGGCCCGGAAATTCTGGAAAAATATTCGGAGACCGTATTCCTTGATTGGGGGACTTTTCCAGGGGGGTATGCCTGGATATTCCCGAAAAAAGATCATTTTTCAATAGGTATTGGCGGCCCTGCACATATGGCGCGGAGGATGCCGGGATACTATAATGACTTTATTGCCTCCTGCGGTATCCCGATTCTTGAGACAATTTCCAACCGTTCACACCCATTGCCTGTTCGCAGCAGGAAAGCTCTTTGCCATTCCGGCAGGGTGCTGGTAGCGGGGGATGCAGCAGGTCTTACCGATGCGCTTACTGGAGAGGGGATCTACTGGGCTGTAAAGAGCGGGACAATAGCTGCCGGGGTCATCAGGGAAAGACTGGAAGGGAAAATTTCCGATCTTGCATTGTATTCATCCAGGATCAATTCCGAGATCATGCCCGAAATGCTCGAAGCAAAGAATATTTGTGCGCTGTTCAATGCAATGCCGCTCAGGATTCATCATTGGGTACGCGACAGCGAAAGAGTGTGGATGGCTTTTGGGAAAGTGCTCAGGGGAGAACGTTCGTTTAACGATGTTCCACTTGCTCTCGGGAAATGGAAACCATTATGGAACCCGGTTTGCGCACTTTGTTCGCTCATCCGGAAACAAAAGGAAAAAAAATATATGCGAAATGCCCGATAGTGACAAGGTGGTTCTGATCTCCGGGGCCGGGAGGGGCCTAGGTAAAGCGCTGGCACTTCGATTCCTTTCAAAGGGATGGAAGGTTATTGCAACCGACCTGGAAGTCCCTGAATACAGCGATTTTCAGGGCTCCCTCTTATCCGAAGGTCATCCAAACAGAAGAAAACTTCTCCTGCCGCTGAAAATGGATATCACTTCCGATAAGTCGGTTGCTGCCGCATTTGCTGTCTTGAAAGTTGAAGATTGTAAACTCGACCTTATTATCAACAATGCAGGTATCGATAATTATTTCCTGTTATCGCGAACCCACGTTAATGAATTCATGCGCATCTTTGAAGTTAATGTTTTCGGGGGATACCGGGTGAACCAGGTTTTTCTTCCTTTAGTCCGCAGACCCGGAGGCAGGATTATCCATATAGGCAGTGAGAGCCTGAACCTTACCATGCCTTTTATGGCTTACCCATTGTCAAAGAAACTTGTTGAAGGATACGCCAAAGCGCTCAGGCAGGAACTCAGGTTTCACGGGATAGACGTAGTGGTGATCAGGCCCGGAGCTATCAATACGGAACTTCTGAAAACTGTCTCCGGGCTGGCCTGCAATGAAGAAGCCGGGTTGGAAGGAGATCCCCTGAGAGCTGCTTTTTATGCATTTGCATCCCAGGCTTCGAAGGAAATAGGGAAAGTCATAAGCCCCGGTCAGGCAGCGGAGTTTATTTACCGTGTTGCATGTGTTACACGGCCAAAGGCTGTTTATCGTATCAACAATATGCTTCAGCTGCGCATTGCAGCCCTTCTGCCTTTCGGCCTGCTAGAGCGTATTGTTCACAAACGACTAAGCAGAACCAGGCCATGAAAAGCCATACAGGCATATTGATTAATATTGGGATCATTCTGATCATGCTGCTTTCGTTTTTTACGTTTTCCGAAAATTTCTATCCCCTGCTCAATTCCGATATGGCTGTGAGCAACCCGTACTCATTGTTTCCATTGTTCATTACCTGCTCCTCTCTGCAGGGTTCTGGGCCCTGACCCGGTTCGTGAAATCAGGATTTGGCAGGATGGCCCTCGCCCTGGCCTGGTTTTTCCCGCCCTGGCATTTTCTTGAATTCCTGCTCATACTTTATGGAATACAGGCCAGCTGCGTGATTCTTGCACTGAATTTCCTCGATAGATCTTTTTCTTCCAAAGCCAGGTGGAAATGCCTGGCATGGCTTTCATCGGGCTGTTTTATGTTCATTCTTGCCGCCTGGGTTTCCGACATGGCCCTTATCAGCATCCTTTCATTATTTCTCATGGGGGGACTTTATTTTTTTGCTTCCAGAAAGGCCCCGTTGAAGATGCTTTCCTGGCGAGGGTTGCCGGTCCCGGTTTTCACTGTTTTAATCTGGGCGGTTGCCGGTTCCTTTTTGATTCATCATGCCAAGGGAGTGTCAACCCCTGTTCAGGCATATAACTCCGGCTTTCTCGCCCCGGCTTCAGGAATTGTTTCAAACCTGGACATCATTCTTGAATCCGTCGTTGGGGTATTCCTGTTCTCGCCCGAAAACAGGATTGAAAGTGTTTATGTCTGGGGACTGCTTATCACCTTTTTACTACTGATCACTACCAGAACCGGAAAATTTAAAACCTGGCCTGGTATCACTGCGAACCCCTGGTTTTATTTTTTCCTTTTTGAAGCACTTCTGACACTTCTCGCTGTTGTTTCGTCAGGCTGGGTCGCTGCCAATGGAGCAGGAAGAAGGTACTTCACTACATGTTTTATATCGGCCATGATCAGCCTCGTTTTATGGCTGGAGAATCTTCCCGAAGGCCATGTAAGAAATAAATTCCGGCTTGCTGTTCTAATCGTTGTTATCACCGGATCCTTCAGCGGAAGTCTGAGGTTTTATTATCCAGAGATCAAGCCGTCACGCATCAGGGTGATCTCG
>JAPLDN010000337.1 GCA_026391755.1 Bacteroidota bacterium | reverse complement strand
TGAACAATTATAACCCAAAGGTTGGCGGTGTGATCGGGCTTACTTATGCACCCTCCTTCTCAACAGCTGCAGGGATGGCCGCCAAATTCGACGGAGCAACCACTCTTATTGAAATTCCTAAAGGCGACTCCCTGATGCATACCCAGGATTTCACCCTGGCATTCTGGGTAAAAGCAGACTCAACCAAGCATGGTCAGTTTGTTATGGGTATCGCCGGCTGGTACGGTTTCCAGTTTGAGATCGCAGGCGATTATACCTGGTGCAAACTCGCCGCACAATACAAAACCAATACTTCTTACGCCTCACATGATCTCTGGTTCCCGGGCGATGGGAAAACGAAAGATAACGGTGGCTGGAAAGGCTGGACCTTCTGTAAAGACCTGACAGGTTCAGGTGGAGTGAAATTTTACCTTGCCAATAAATGGGTAAATGTTGTTTGCCGTTTCACCGCTTCAACCAAGATTGCCACCATGTATTTCAATGGAGAAAAGATGAAAGAGCAGGATTACAACCTGTACGATGCTCCAATGACAGAGGCAAAGGGACTTATTTATAACGGCGCTGCCGGTAACAATACCTTTGTTTTCGGATTCATCCAGGATAAAGAAAATCCAACCATTCCGGATGCATGGGCAAGTTATGACGACCCTGCAAACAACCATTTCAAAGGACTTCTCGACAATGTAAGGTTCTGGCATAAATCCCTGACCGAACAGGAAATCCAGATGATGTACGCTTCAGAGAAACCATAATATTCTCTGACATGTTTCACAGAGAGGGTTATGGTTTTCCTTAACCCTCTCTGTTTTCTTAAAATACCACTGATGAAATCACAATGGCTTGCGGTATTATGCCTGTTACCGTTTATCTTAGTTCTCAATTCCTGTAAAAAATCTGCGGATGTAATAACTCCCGGAGCATTACACCTGGCTTATACAAGAATCGGTAACAATTACCTGAGCTTAGATACTCCGAATACAGGCCTTCCCGTTGATAGTTCGATCGTTATCTCTTTTAATGAGAAACTTGATACCAGCACAGTGAGGACAGGGATCTTCCTGAAAAACAGCAGCCAGTCACAGCTTGCGTGCAACATCACTTTTTCGAATAATTTCACTTCCGTCAGGGTATCTCCAAAATTACCGCTGGAGCATGCCAGCCAATACACCTTGCAACTTAGTTCCGGTTTAAAAGGGGTCCAGTCTGAGGCATTTCCGGGACTGATCTATAGTTTTACGACCATCAACGGCAAAATGAGACTGGAGGCAATCAGCCTGAACGGGATTAATTTCATGGGTCCGGCTGTCCCTTACAATATTGACTTTAAAACAATTATTATCCAGGCCAGGTTTTCGGAGGCCCTGGATTCATCAAACTACCAATCGGCCTTTTATCTTTCAGGTGGCCATCCTCTGGGATTTACCCTTTCGGGCGATCATAAAAGCGTCACCATCTCAAATGGAACCCAGCTTGACGATATAAAACGATATGTATTTTCCATTTCATCGAACCTGACGTCAAGAAACGGTTTTTTATTTGACGGATTTTCCAACTCCTTTATTACAAAGCTGGATTCGACCCCCAAGTTCCCCATCATCCCTGATGAAGACCTACTCACCCTGATCCAACAAAAAACGTTCGCTTATTTTTATGATTTCGCACATCCTTCCTGCGGCATGGCCAGGGAAAGGAATACTTCGGGAGACATAGTTACCACAGGAGGTTCCGGCTTCGGTATCATAGCCCTTTTAGTTGGGATGCACAGGAATTTCATTACCAGGGACCAGGGGCTTACTCGCCTGGACAAAATTCTCACCTTTCTCGAAACCTGCGACCGCTTCCATGGAGCATGGCCGCATTGGCTCAATGGCAGTACCGGAAAAGTAGTTCCGTTTACACAACAGGATGACGGAGGAGATCTTGTTGAAACTTCATATATGGCGGAAGGATTGTATACCATGCGCCAGTATCTTGATTCAACCAATGCCGGTGAAAAATTGCTAATCAACAGGATCACTACACTGGTTAACGGGGTGGAATACGACTGGTATACAAGGGGGCAGAATGTGCTTTACTGGCACTGGTCTCCTGACTATGGCTGGGCTATGAATATGCAGATAAGGGGATATAATGAAACCCTTATCACTTATATCATGGCCGGTGCTTCACCGACACATCCGGTGAGTGCTGCGGTTTATCATCAGGGCTATGCGCAGAACGGCGCGATTAAAAACGGGAATAGTTTTTACGGTTATATCCTCCCTCTTGGTGAAGACTATGGCGGCCCATTGTTTTTTACACATTATTCCTTTCTGGGTATTGACCCGAGGAATCTGAAAGATGAATACGCCAATTACCTGGAACAGAATGTCAACCAGTCGATGATCAATTACTCATATTGTGTTGCCAACCCAAAGCATTTTATCGGTTACAGCTCCCACTGCTGGGGGCTTACTGCCAGCGACAATCCATGGGGCTATAACGCTCAATCGCCTACTAACGACCTGGGGGTCATCACTCCGACCGCAGCTGTTTCAGCCCTGCCTTATACACCGGTTGAGTCAATGAACGCCATCAGGCATTTCTATTATATTCTTGGTGACAGATTGTGGGGAACTTATGGATTTTACGATGCCGTTGATATGACGACCGGCTGGTGGGCAAATTCATATCTGGCGATCGATGAAGGGCCCATTATTTGTATGATAGAGAATTACCGTTCCCAATTGCCGTGGAACCTTTGTATGAGCAACCCTGAAGTAAAGGCATCATTGACAAAACTTGGTTTTACATATTAATTAGTAATCCCTGTCCATTAAATATAAAACCCCATGCATTGTTACCCAGGATTTCTGAAATCCTTATTTCTGACATTCATCTTTTATCTGCTGATTCAGAATGCATGTGCCCAGGGTATTATTACAAAAAGGCTTTCCCGGGCCGACAGTATAAAGGTTGAAAACCTAATCTCACAGATGACCCTGGCTGAAAAGATAGGACAGTTGACTTTACTGGCATCAGCATGGAACGCAACGGGTCCTGCAATGAATGCAAATTATGAGCAACTCATAAGAACCGGAAAGGCAGGCGCAGTTCTCAACTTTTACACTGTGGATAAAGTGAGGGAACTTCAGAAACTTGCTGTGAGCGAGTCGCGCCTTGGGATACCTCTGATATTCGGTAATGATGTTATTCATGGTCATCGCACTATTTTCCCTATCCCGCTTGGCCAGGCAGCGAGCTGGGATCTTACTGCCATTGAAAAAGCCGAGCAGATCGCCGCCATGGAAGCCTCAGCCGAAGGGATCAACTGGACCTATGCCCCAATGGTGGATATTGCCCGCGATCCTCGCTGGGGAAGGGTTGCCGAGGGAGCAGGAGAAGACACCTGGCTTGGATGCCAGATCGCTAAAGCCAGGGTCAGGGGTTTTCAGGGTGACAGCTATGCGGATGGGAAGCATGTTCTGGCTTGTGTAAAACATTTTGCTGCCTATGGTGCAGCTGTTGCAGGCCGTGATTATAATGTGGTCGACATCTCCCCGGTTACCCTTCATGAGAACTATCTTCCACCTTATAAAGCCGCTGTTGATGCAGGAGTAGCTTCAGTGATGACCTCTTTCAACGAGATCAATGGGGTGCCTTCAACGGCCAGCCACTGGCTGCTTACCGACCTTCTCAGGAAAGAATGGGGCTTCAGGGGGTTTGTTGTCACCGACTGGACCTCGATAAATGAAATGGTTTCCCACGGGGTTGCCGCTGACGTGAAAGCTGCTGCATGCCTTGCATTGAATGCCGGTGTTGACATGGACATGCAGGGAAGTGCATACCTTAATAACCTGGGAGAACTTCTGAAAGAGAACCAGGTTACACTGTCAGCTATCGACGAAGCTGTTCGTCATGTCCTGGCTGCAAAGGCCGAGCTTGGTTTATTTGCAGACCCGTATCTCTTTTGCAATAAACAACGGGAACAAACCGAGATCATGACTAAGGAAAGTCAGGATTTCGCAAGGGAACTTGTAGCTGAAAGCTGTGTCCTTCTTAAAAATTACAACAACACACTCCCTGTACCCCCGGGTGCAAAAAGTATTGCCTTGATAGGCCCCCTTGCCGATTCCAGGAAAGACATGCTGGGCAACTGGTATTCGGCAGGGAAATGGGAACAAGCCGTGAGCCTGCTCGAAGGATTCAGAAACCGTTACAGCAAGCAAACCAAAATTGTGTACGAAAAAGGCTGCAATATAAACGACAGTGTTGTAAACGGCATTGATGCTGCAGTTAAGGCTGCCAGTGAAGCAGATTTCGTAATCCTTGCTCTGGGTGAAAGCGGCGACATGAGCGGCGAAGCAGCTTCCCGGTCAAATATCGACCTTCCGGGCATGCAATACCAGCTTGCAGAAGCTGTTATAAAAGCAGGTAAACCAACGGCAGTCGTACTTTTCAATGGTCGTCCCCTGGCAATCAGCAAGCTGAACCAGATTGCACCGGCTATCCTGGAAACATGGTTCGGAGGCACACAGGCTGGCAACGGGATTACCGATGTCCTTTCAGGCGATGTGAATCCCTCAGGAAAAATCACGATGAGCTTTCCAAGGAATACCGGCCAGATCCCGGTATATTACAATGTGAAAAATACAGGAAGGCCTTACAGTCCGGACCGCCCAAATGAAAAATACGTTTCCAGGTATCTCGATTGCCCAAATACGCCTCTTTATCCTTTCGGATTTGGCCTGAGTTATACAAATTTCACATACGCCGGTATCAAAGCCAGCATTGAGGGCAACAGCATTACAATTTCGGCAAACGTCACCAACTCAGGCAAACGTGACGGTGAAGAAGTTGTACAACTGTATATCCAGGACAAAGTTGGTAGTATAACAAGACCTCTCAAAGAACTTAAAGGTTTTAAGAAGCTAATGATTAAAAAAGGGGAATCTGTGAATGTTTCGTTCACAATCAGCCGGGAAGATCTTTCTTTTTATCATCCCGACCTGACGAAATACTGGGAACCCGGCGAATTCAATGCATTTATTGGAGGGAGTTCTGCAGAGCTTATTTCTGCCTCATTTAAGCTCTGAAAGGGCACCTCCTCTGAATCGGTTTGTTGAAGGCCTTCGCTGATTAAAAAATATTGTTTCAGCAGCTTCCTGGTCGCAGCGGGCAAACACAATTCAGGTGATTATAGTTAACATTAAAATAAGAAAGCATATGAAGATCCGCAACTCTCTAATGATTTTGTTTTTTATATTGAGCATGGTTGCCCTACAGGCTCAGAATACCATTTTCAAATCTCATGGAAAAGTTATTTTTCCTTTAACTTCCGGTGACGAGAAAATGCTCGACTCGATCCAGCACAAAACTTTTCTCTTTTTTTTACATGAATATCATCCTGAGAAGGGGATTGTCAAAGACCGCACTACCGCCACTTCACCATGCAGTATTGCTGCAACAGGGTTCGGGATTCCATCATTTGCAATTGGCGCAGAAAGAAACTGGATAAGTCGCGGACAAG
Source organism: Bacteroidota bacterium (assembly GCA_026391755.1). Taxonomy (GTDB): domain Bacteria; phylum Bacteroidota; class Bacteroidia; order Bacteroidales; family FEN-979; genus CAIRDP01. The sequence goes on along the minus strand of JAPLDN010000337.1, from coordinate 1,544 downwards.
CGGCTGAGATAACGCTCAAAATCCTTAAGTTCTTTATAAATTCCGTTCAAAGCACCGGTTCAAATGTGACAGGGTATAAAGGATTCTATTATCATTTTCTTACTATGGATTCCGGAACGCGTAAATGGAATTGTGAACTTTCATCAGTAGATACAGGCCTGCTAATGATGGGGGTCATCTTTGCCAGGAACTATTACAACAAGGATAATGAAATTGAAAAGCAGATCCGTTCACTCTCGGCAATTTTGCTTCACAGGATTGACTGGAATTTTATGGTATTGCCCGCTTCAAGTCAATATGCTTCTACCATTTCCATGGCCTGGTCCCCCGAAAAAGGATTGGAGGATTTTGGCTGGAGCGGTTATAATGAGGCCCTGTTCCTGTATATTCTGGCCGCAGGCAGCGGGATGAACAACCCGGAACAATGTTACGGTTCCTGGCTGAAAACCTATAAGTGGTATACCCCATATAAAGAACTATCGCATGTTGCTTTTCCTCCCCTGTTCGGTCACCAGTTTTCACAGGCATTTATAGATTGCCGTGGTTTAGTTGATAAGTACATGAAGGAAAAAGGAATCGATTATTTTGAAAACTCCCGCCGTGCTACCTATGTTCAGCGAAAGTATGCAGCAGACAATCCCAAAGGCTGGATTGGTTATGATTCGCTTTGCTGGGGTGTTACAGCAAGTGACGGCCCCCCCGAGAACTTTAATTTTGGTGATAAGAAGTTCCTGGGATATGCAGGAAGGGGAACCAGCGGGCCCGGATACAATTATTTTGACGATGGGACTATTGCCCCCTACGCTGCCCTCTCATCATTGCCTTTTGCTCCTGAAATAGTGTTACCAGCAATTAAATCGATGAATAAAAAGTATGGTGCTGAATTATGGGGGAAATACGGTTATTATGATGCCTTTAACCCGACGGCAAAATGGGTAGACGATGATTTTTTAGGTATAGATGAGGGCCCTATGCTGATCATGATAGAAAACTTCAGGACGGGCCTGGTTTGGAATAATGTGATGAAGGATACTATTATCCAAAAAGGTTTGAACAAACTTGGCTTTGAATATGTGAAATGAAATATACTCATGTCATGAAAAATCATATCCGGAAGAAACTCTTAATATTATTCCTGTCGGTTTTTGCAACTGTCATTTCTTCCGCCCAGATTTCAACACTTGATTCATTTGAAAACAAGAATGGCTGGACTTTCATCAGGTCCGATGGTGTGAATCTTAAATTATCCAATGAAAAAGGATTGACAGGCAACGCGATCCGTTTTGATTATGAATTCACTAATGGAACCGGTTACGGAGGAATTCAGAAGTTATTCCCGATTGATCTGCCCGACAACTATGAATTCTCCTTCTTTTATAAAGCCGAATCTCCTGCCAATAATTTTGAAATAAAATTTATTGACAGCACAGGGAATAATGTCTGGTGGGTTAATAACCACAATTATGATTTTTCCAAAGAATGGAGACAAGTCAGGATAAAAAAAAGACATATCCATTTTGCCTGGGGACCCACTTCAGACCAGG
>JAPLDN010000338.1 GCA_026391755.1 Bacteroidota bacterium | reverse complement strand
CGGAGAGCTTCAACCATGGCGTCTTCCGAAACTTCTTTCATTTCACCTTCCACCATCATGATGTTTTCCATGGTCGCACCGACCAGGATATCGATATCGGCATTGGCAAGGTCGGAAATGTTCGGGTTGACAACAAATTGTCCGTTGATCCTGGCCACGCGGACTTCGGAGATGGGGCCAAGGAATGGAATGTCGCTTACGGCAAGGGCAGCAGAGGCTGCAAGGCCTGCCAGTGCATCGGGCATGATATTCCTGTCGGCAGAGATCAGGGTTATGATCACCTGGACTTCTGCATGAAAATCATCAGGAAAAAGGGGTCTTAATACGCGGTCGACAAGACGTGCTATCAGGACTTCATAGTCGGATGGCCTGGTTTCACGTTTGAAGAAACCACCGGGAAAACGGCCTGCTGCAGCATATTTTTCGCGGTATTCAACGGAAAGCGGCATGAAATCAACATTTTCGCCCGCTTCCTGCCTGGCAACCACGGTGGCCAGTAACATGGTATCGCCCAGCTTGACAACAACGGAACCGTCGGCCTGCTTTGCAAGACGTCCGGTTTCAATACTCACCTCACGGCCGTCGGGGAGCTGGAAAGTTTTTAAAATAGGGTTCATTTGGAATAATACTTTTATGTATAGGCCCGGATTTTCTTGTTTATTAAAGGAAGCTGTAAGCCCGGGATGAAATTCTTACAGTCTTTCAGATAGTAAAAGAGGCAATTGAATGAATTGCCTCTTTTACAATTCCGCAAAGAAATAATTTATTTACGGATATTCAGTTTCTTGATGATAGCCCTGTAACGGCTTATCTCTTTTTTCTTCAGGAAATCAAGCAAACGGCGACGTTTTCCGACAAGCGCAACCAGAGATCTTTCGGTAGCCATGTCTTTCTTGTTCACTTTCAGGTGCTCTGTAAGATGCTGGATTTTCATGGTAAACAATGCGATCTGGGCCTCAGCCGAACCAGTGTCAAACTCAGATTTTCCGTGCTCTTTAAATGCTTTCTTCTTAACTTCAGGTGCTAAATTCATTTTCTGACAACTTAAATTAACGTATTTTTTAGGGTACTAAAATCGGGCTGCAAAATTACATAATTCTTTGGATTTTACCAAATGTTTATGAGAATTTGCTTAATTTTTCAGCAAAGGGAATTTAGTACCTTTGAATTATGATAGTGAGCCGGGATGAGTGACCGGTGAAAGGTGACTGATGCCTGGGGACTAGTAGCTCATGGCTCATCACTCATGACACATGACTCATCACTCATGGCTCATGACTCGTTCACCGTTCACCATTAACTATTCACTAAACATCTCATTCTATGTACATCGACCCTACTCCTTCCATCCTTGAGGCGCAGAGAGAATATTTTCTTACGCACGCAACCAGGGACCCTGAATTCAGGGTCAGCCAGCTCAGGATCCTTAAAAAAGCTATTCTTGCTTACGAAGAAAAGCTGTATGATGCTTTTTGGAAGGACCTTCGGAAATCCAGATTCGAGGTGTATGCGACTGAAATAGGATTTGTCCTTGAGGAATTGGGGCTGCATATCCGCAATCTTCACCGGTGGTCAGAACCCCGCAAAGTTGGCACAAACCAGCTGCTGCATTTCTGGTCGAAGAGCAGGATATACCAGGAACCATATGGGTTAGTGCTCATCATGGCTCCCTGGAATTATCCTTTTCAATTGTTAATCAATCCTCTGATCGGAGCAATTTCGGCCGGAAATTGCGCTGCACTGAAGCCTTCAGAGCTTACACCCAGCGTTGCCGGTGTTATGGGAGAAATGATAGGAGAATATTTTCATCCGGGCTATATTTCATTTTTCAAGGGAGAAGTTGAACTCAGCAAGGCCTTGCTCCGTGAGAAGTGGGACAAGATTTTCTTTACAGGTAGCCCTGCAGTTGGACGGTTTGTAATGGAATCTGCAGCCAAAAATCTCTGCCCGGTCATCCTCGAACTTGGCGGAAAAAGTCCCTGCATCGTGGATGCCGACGCAAGGCTGGAGGTAGCTGCAAGCCGCATCGTATGGGGAAAATTTCTTAATGCCGGACAAACATGTATTGCCCCCGATTACCTGTTTGTCCATTCTTCGGTAAAAGACGAATTCCTGCAGTTAATGAGTAGAAATATTACCCGATATTTCGGGACCAATCCAAAAGAAAGCAAGGATTTTCCCAGGATTGTAAGTGAAAGCAAGACTCAAAGGCTGGCAGGTTTCCTTAGTAAAGGAAAACTAATTGCAGGGGGGGAAGCCGACATCCATGACCGTTTTATTTCTCCAACCATACTTGATGAGATTAAGCCCGAAGATGAGATCATGCAGGAAGAGATTTTCGGCCCCATACTTCCCGTCATGGAATTCGACGATTTCAGTGAAGTTATCACTTATATCAATAACCATCCCAAACCCCTGGCCCTGTATTATTTTTCGGAAGACAAGGCAAAGCAGTCAGAAGTCCTTGCAAAAACCTCTTCAGGTGGCGCTTGTATCAATGACGTCATCATCCATATTGCCAATGCGAACATGCCTTTCGGAGGAGTCGGGAATTCAGGGATGGGTAGGTATCACGGTAAATATAGTTTTGAGACGTTCTCCCATCAAAGGGCGGTTATCACCAAGTCGACACGGACCGATGTACCGGTAAGGTATCCTCCCTACAAAGGGAAGTTTGGTATTTTGAAGATGTTGTTAAAGTAGTTTTCACCGGAATGTAACATCCGGGTAGTAGATTCGTCAAACTGAAATTAAAATGAAACTATCATGGAAAATATAAAAGAAGAATTTTGGGTAAAAGGTGAAGAACTCGTTGAAAAAGTTAAGGAACTCATTCATGAGGGCAATGTTAGAAGGCTCATCATCAAAGATGAAACAGGCAAGGTTTACCTGGAGATCCCTGTGACCGTTGGTGTGATAGGTGCGCTTATTGCCCCTATGCTTGCTGCGGTCGGCGCTATTGCTGCCATGGTAGCGCATTTGCAGATTGAGGTCATACGCACCGGGGAACCTGAGAAAAAAGAGTGAACCCTGGCATAGCCATGAGCCATGAGCGA
>JAPLDN010000396.1 GCA_026391755.1 Bacteroidota bacterium | reverse complement strand
AGCTGGTTGGCAGTGCGCGAAATACGCAGTACATTCCTTTCTGCGCATCGTTGCCTTCGCGAAGCTGGAATTCCATCCTGTTGATGACTCCTTCAACGACCTGTTTGTCGAGGCCCTTGTCAACAGCTTCCTGCATGCACTTTTTAACAATCTCGTTAAACTTATCCTTGTCGGCCGCATTGGCATTCTGGACCATGATCTGGAACACGTTCTGCTTGTAATTGCTTGAGGAAGCATTGACATCCTGTCCGATCCCTGCTTCCTGAAGTGCAAGGCGGATCGGGGCCGATTCCTGGTTTACAAGAACCTCGCTGAGTACGTCAAGGGCCATAACGAGTGCCTGGTCTGTGTTGTGGCCTGTTACGTAATTCAATGAAAGATAAGTCTGGTTGTTGGCATCATCGCCAGGCATTATAGGATAATAGCCCGTGAGATCCATCATTTTGGCAAACGGCTTCTGGTCGGTAATGCTGGCCTTATTGTTTGCTTTATCATAATGGGAAAGATATTCCTTGTCGATAAATGCCAGTTCCTGATCAAGAGGAGCATCACCGTAAAGATAAATGTAGGAGTTTTCGGGATGGTAGAACTTCTTGTGGAAATTTAAAAACTGTTCGTAGGTAAGATGGGGAATGGTGAACGGATATCCGCCGGATTCCTTCCCATAAGCATTATCGGGAAAAAGGTTCTTGTATACCTGGTAGCTCAGCTCCTCCCTGGGGTCCGAAAAAGCGCCTTTCATTTCATTATATACAACACCTTTATAGGTAAGCGAGCTGTCTTTGTCGAGCAATTCATAATGCCATCCTTCCTGTTTGAAAATCCTCGGGTCGCTATAAGTCAACGGATTGAATACCGCGTCGAGATATACATGCATGAGGTTGAAATAATCCTTGTCGTTCATACTGGCAACAGGATAAGCTGTAAAATCCTTGGATGTGAAGGCGTTCATGAAGGTGTGAAGCGATCCCTTGATAAGCACGTCAAAGGGACTCTTTACAGGGTAGTTCTTACTGCCGTTGAGAACCGAATGCTCTGTGATATGTGGAGCACCGAAATCATTGTCGGGAAAGGTCTTAAAAGCGATTGTAAAGGTTTTGTTTGCATCATCGGTGGCGAACTTCACGATCTTCGCCCCGCTTTTCACATGTTCCAGGAAGAATACATTTGCATTCAGCTCTTTGACAAACCTTTTTTCGATCAGTCTGTAGCCTGGATAATTTACTTCAGGGGTTGCACTCATAAGTAAGGTCATTAAAAATCCTAATGAGAAAAGGTTCAACGATGCGATGAGAAACCTTCTCAGGGTTAATTTTTTCAACTGCATAACGGAAAGTTTTGAATTTTATGCAAGATTACGGGATTTTTCCATGATTTAAAAGGATTTTCGGTATCATCCTCATTCCAAAGGACGAATAAGTCAGATCCGATGACGGCAGACTGATTTTTCATACCCGGCGGATAATATTCCTGATTTCTTTTGTAACTTCGTTTAAAATTTACCGCATGGAAGAATCCCGTCCTGATTTCAGCACACTGACCCTTGGTGAGAGACTCATGCCCCAGGAAGAAATGCTTGAAGTGGCGAGCAGGAAAAGTGAACTTTCTATTGGAGTCCCCAAGGAAGTTTCAAGCATGGAAAACAGGGTTTCACTGGTCCCCGACGGGGTAGGCCTTTTGGTTCGCAATGGTCACCATGTTCTTGTTGAGGCCGGGGCCGGGCTTACTGCCCACTTCCCCGATCATGAATTCAGCGAGGCAGGGGCAAGCATCGTTTATTCTGCAAACGAGGTTTACAAGGCCGATATTATTCTGAAGGTAGGCCCGGTTACTAAGGAAGAGATAGAACTTCTTCATCCCAAGCAGACTCTTATCTCCACCCTTCAGATCGCAATGCAGTGCGGGGAGTATTTCCGCGGGCTCAGCCAAAAAAAAGTTACAGCCCTGGCTTTTGAATTTATCCGTGATAAGACCAACCAGATGGCAGTGATCAGGACCATGAGCGAGATTGCCGGGAACACAGCTATCTTTATAGCCGCGGAGTACCTTAGCGACCCGGAGTTTGGCAGGGGCAAGATGTTCGGCGGGTTTACAGGGATTGCGCCATCCGAAGTCGTAATCATAGGAGCAGGAACGGTTGGTGAATTTGCTGCACGATCGGCTATCGGGCTAGGCGCTTTTGTGAAAGTGTTTGATAATTCGGTTTACAGGCTCAGGCGGATTCAGGATAACCTCGGACGAAGGATATTTACTTCCCTTTTGCATCCAAAGGCTGTTCTTGATGCCATGATGACTGCGGATGTCATGATAGGAGCGGTCCATTCACCCGAAGGCAAGTCTCCATGCCTGATTTCGGAAGAAATGATCAGGCAGATGAAAGAGGGTTCGGTGATCATTGATGTAAGCATTGACCAGGGAGGATGTTTCGAAACTTCCAGGCCTACAACACTCAAAGACCCTGTTTACAAAGTGCATGGAGTGACCCATTACTGCGTCCCGAATATCCCTTCGAAAGTCCCCCATTCGGCTTCCCAGGCGTTAAATAATATCATGGTTCCCATAATACTCGACATAGGAATTGCAGGCGGGGTCGAAAACCTACTGAAACGCGATTATGGTGTAAGGCAGGGCGTTTACCTCTATAACGGACTCATTACAAGCCTTCCCATCAGCCGGCACTTTAACCTGCCATTTCAGGACCTTGACCTCTTAATGGCAGCATTTCATTAAAATTCCGGGAATATGATCCTTTCAGCCAGGGTGGCCAATGTGTCAAGAACCCGTATCCATTGCGGTTCAACTGCCCTGCAGGGTTTCAGGAAGCTTCTGCTTTCGCAGGAATACAGGAAAAGCCGGGTTTTTATTCTCGTCGACGCCAACACGGGAAAACATTGCCTGCCTCTTCTTGTTGAAGCCTGCCCGAAGCTTGAAACCGCATCGGTTTTTGAGATTGAAGGTGGCGAGGCTTCCAAATCCCTGTCGGTAGCAGAAAAAATCTGGAACGAACTCCTGGCTGCAGGTGCCGACCGTCACAGCCTCCTTGTCAACCTGGGCGGAGGAGTGGTTTCAGACCTTGGAGGGTTTGTTGCTGCACATATTTCGGGTAGATGGCCAGTAGAAAAACTGTGACCGCCAACGCGGTGACCACCGGCACCGGGTGAGACATCAAAAACTCGACAACAGTGTCGAAACTGTTACCGCCGGGTTTGACACCGGCGGCCATCAGGACCCTTTCCCCCGCGTTAACGGGTTAGTGTCGAAAGCCGCTTTCAAGTTTT
>JAPLDN010000211.1 GCA_026391755.1 Bacteroidota bacterium | reverse complement strand
AAAGTAATTGTTGCCCTTCCGGGAAAAACCAGTGACAGCCTGAGTTCCATCAATGGCATGAAAAAGGAACTTGTTATACGCGGTGTGGAACCGGAGCGCATCCTTCTTGAGGATTCAGGTACCAACACCAGAGCGGAGGCCTTGAATATTATGAAAATTGTTAGGAAACATAAACTCAATCGGCAGTCTGCAATCGGCAGTCAGCAGTCAATTTTGATTGTGACTTCTCCCGAGCATATCCGCCGAGCCGTACTTACATTTAGAAAAGCAGGATTTACGAGGATTGATGCCATTCCTGCATTTGAAGAAGCCATTGAATCTGACCTCTCGTTCCAGGGCCGCAGGCTGGGAGGGAGAAAGTGGGTTCCTGACATCGGCAGCAATATCACCCTGAGGTACCAGTTCTGGACCCAGCTGCATTACGAGGAGCTGCTTCTTAGGGAAGTGTTTGCCCTGGGATATTACTGGGTTCAGGGCTGGATATAAGTAAGTGACTGGTGACTAGTGACTGCCGACTGCCGACTAGCCCCGATGGCAATCCGGATTTTTCACAGGATATAAAAATTGTTTCGGCGGTCGGCGAACAGGTTGTTATACTGATTGACCGATTTATCGGTTGCCTGTTCCGGATCGATCCCGGCCATCAATACGCAGGCTGTATCATCATCAGCAAGAGTAAGGACCTCGCCCCTTACGCCTGTGACCTGGCTCTGGCCTGTAAAAGTAAAATCATCTTCTCCCCTTTGTTCTCTTCCGATTCGGTTGGCTGTAACAGCGAATACCCTGTTTTCGAGGCAACGGGTGATCATGGCCTGCTGGGCCCAGGGAAGGACCAGGTTTGACGGATGGGCTACGATCTGGGCCCCTCCCAGGGCGAGAGTGCGGCAGGTTTCAGGGAATATCCAGTCGAAGCAGATCATTATACCAACCTTCACACCCTTTACCTTAAAGACCCGGGGAACCCTGTTCCCGGGAGAAAACCATAAATTCTCCTTAGTGAACAAAGGGAGTTTACGGTAAATGCCGATGATCCCTGAAGTATCAACCATCATGGCTGAATTATAAAGGTCCGTGTTTTCCCGTTCAATAAAGCCTGCCACAATCGTGGCATTGCAAATCCCTGCAATATGCTTGAGAAAAAGGCTTGTTTCTTCACCGGGAACTTCCGAATGGGATGCTGCTTCTTCCTTACTCTGGAAGGCATATCCGGTGGCAAAAAGTTCAGGCAGAACAATCAGATCGGCCTTGCAGCCTTCAAGCAGGGTTTCAACAGAAATGAAATTTATCTGCTTTTCCCCGAAAACCGGACCAAACTGTACAAACCCTATCCGCATTTATTCGATTTTATTACAATCACGATCATTACGCCATAACGTCATTCCTCCTTCGGAGTTTTCCCATCCCCCCGTTTGTTAAACACATTCATTGTCCTGTCAGCGCCAATCAGAACAAAACTCCTGATCATCTCCACAGCTTCTTTCACCCGGGGGATGAGCGTCTTTGTTTCTTGATCGGTCCACCGGCCAAGCACATAATCAACCTGGTATCCTTTGGCAAAATCATTCCCGATGCCGAATCGTATACGCGTAAACTCATTGGATTCAAGATACTCGATAATGCTGATAAGGCCGTTATGCCCTCCGTCGCTGCCCTTTTTACGCATCCTCAGGGATCCCAGGGGCAGGGCGAAGTCATCCACAATGACCAGGATGTTTTCAAGAGGGATGTCTTCCTTCTGCATCCAGTACCTTACGGCTTTCCCGCTGAGGTTCATGTACGTCGTGGGTTTGATCACGACCATGATGCGGCCTTTAACCGTCAGCTTTGTCATAGCAGCATGGCGTTCAGTTTTAAATACGGCCTTCCCTTCCCGGGCCAGGGCATCTGCAATAATAAAACCAATGTTGTGGCGGGTATCTTCATATTCATCCCCTGTATTCCCGAGCCCGACGATTAGGTATTTCATAGTTATAAAAAGATTAATGTTATCCGCAGATGAACTGAGTTAGAGATCAGAATTGCTTTCAAAATTAAACGAAATATTGACTTTACTTATGTCTACATCGGGATTTCTTCAATTTTAAGACCCTGCTGATTTCTGCATTGTTTTTATCTTTGCATTGAATTTAAGATTATGCAGAAACTGATGATAATATTCAGGGGCCAGGCCAAGGAGTCATATTCGGGATTTACCGATTTCATGCTCCGGATTGCCGGGAAGGCCAATGAAATGTGCCATCCGCCTCAGCTCCATATCACATTTACCGATGCAACCCCGCCTGTTATATCGATCATTCCTTTCAGAAAAAGTAAAATCGGAGTGCTTTCGGTTTATTATGAAGGCGGATTTCCCGGGGAAGAACTTCTAAGTTTTCTCGCGTATTGCGCATCGGATGCAATTAATCCTTCGGGCCGGCTTGCAGGAGCCTGGTCGGTGGAGGAAGCCCTGCCTGTGCAGTACCAAAAGACCTGGCCTGATTTCGAAATAACACCTGGAGTATGCCTGCTGACCTTGTTCAGGCGGAAAACCGGTACCAGCCATGAAGCTTTTCTGGACCGCTGGCATAACAGCCACACACCGTTGTCTCTGAAGATCCATCCCTTATGGCATTACAGCCGTAATGTGGTTCTGGATTCCGTTACCGGCAGCAGCGAGCACTGGGAAGGGATTGTTGAAGAGCATTTCAGAAGGCGGATGCACCTTCTTAATCCATTCAGCTTTTTCGGAAACCCTGTTACGATTATTCCCCACATGATCGAAGTTTATAATGATACAAATGCTTTCCTCGATTTCAAAACAATAGAAACCTACCTTGTGAGGGAAGTGGTCTTCAGATCGTGAACCCTGAACGTGATCCGGTTCACTCTCAGGGTTTCCGAATCGCGAATTTCGTATCTTTGCATATGACTTTTCTTGAACTCGTTTCCAAACGCCAGAGCACAAGGGCGTATGATTCGAACCGCCCGCTTGAGCCTGAAAAGCTTGATCGCTGTATCGAAGCGGTAAGGCTGGCACCTTCAGCATGCAATGCACAGCCATGGAAGCTTGTTGTTGTCACCGATCCTGAGCTTAAAAATAATGTTGCCGATGCGGCTTCGGCCAAATTACTCGGGTTTAACCATTTCACGAGGCAGGCGCCGGTGATGGTTGTTATTGTGAGGGAAGAACCCAACCTCATTTCAAAACTCGGCACCGTCTTGAAGGATAAACCTTATACTTTAATGGATGTTGGGATAGCTGCTGAGCATTTCTGCCTTCAGGCTGCTGATGAAGGACTGGGGACCTGTATCATGGGCTGGTTCGATGAATCCAAGGTAAAACAGCTCTTAGGTATTCCTAAAAAGAAAAGAGCTGAGCTGCTCATCACGGTTGGTTATCCGGCAAAAACCGAAACGCGGCAGAAGATCCGGAAGAAAAAAGAGCAGATTTGCTCATTTAACAGTTACATATGAATTTTGATGAATTTGGCTTTGAGCCTAACCTTCGTGAAGGAATCCACGCTTTGGGATTTGAAAACGCTACCCCTATACAGGAACAGGCGATACCTGTAATCCTTCAGGGAATGGACCTGATCGGCACTGCGCAAACAGGGACCGGCAAGACTGCCGCTTTCCTTCTTCCGCTCATCCAAAAAATAATGACAGGCGAAAGCAGGGGAAATGTGAGAGCCCTGGTGATTGTGCCTACACGTGAACTTGCTGTGCAGATTGACCAGCATATGGAAGGGCTTTCCTACTTTACCCCTGTGAGTTCCATCGCTATTTACGGGGGCACCGAAGGCATGGTCTTCAGCCGCGAGAAACAAGCGCTTACCGAGGGGGCCGATCTGGTGATTTGCACCCCGGGAAGGATGATCGCCCATGTGAATATGGGGTATGTGGATTTTTCCAATGTGGAATGCCTGATCCTTGATGAAGCCGACCGCATGCTCGATATGGGGTTCTATGATGATATCATGAAGCTCGTGAACCTGTTGCCAAAAGAAAGGCAAACCCTGATGTTCTCGGCAACCATGCCCAAAGGGATCAGGCAGATGGCCCAGAAAATCCTGAAAAACCCTGTAGAGATCAACATAGCGATGTCAAAACCGGCCGAGAAAATACTTCAGCTGGCCTATTCGGTTTACGACAACCAGAAGCTGCCTCTTACCCAGTACCTTTTACAGGGTGCAAAAGGGCGGACTGTTCTCGTGTTCTGTTCCACTAAAAGTTCGACGAAGATCCTTAGCCGTGCCCTTCTGCAAATGGGACTTAACGTATCGGAAATACACAGCGACCTGGAACAAAAGGAGAGGGAAGAAGTGCTTAACCGCTTCCGCAACAAAACACTGAATGTACTTGTCGCCACCGATATCGTCTCACGCGGGATCGATGTCGAAAACATCGACATGGTGGTCAATTACGATGTGCCCCATGATGCAGAGGATTATATCCACCGTATAGGGCGAACCGCGCGTGCCGCAGCTTCAGGCATAGCCGTCACCTTCATCAGTCCGAAAGAACAAAGGAAATTCCAGGCCATTGAGAATCTTCTTGGGAAATCTGTTCATAAAGGAGAGGTCCCCAAACAATTCGGCGAGGCTCCTGAATACAGGGCCTGGAAACCGAGAAATTAAGACAGCCCGTTATTTAAACAAAAACGCCGGACTTTCGCCCGGCGTCTTTATAAAATTATGTTTGAATAAGGGATTACTTTCCTTCCTTCTTGCCTTCTTCCTTCTTCCCTTCTTCTTTCTTCTCAGCTCCTTCAGCTCCTTCAACAGCAGCTTCAGCACCCGGAACAACTTCTTCGATAACCTGGCGGGCCGTGCGAACAGCGATAACCACGTTATTTGGTGCATCAAGGAATGTGACGTTGTCGATCTTCAGGTCGCCAATCTTCACTGAATCACCGATTTCCATTGAACTGATGTTGATCATGATGAATTCGGGCAGGTCTTTTGCCAGAGCTTTTATCTTGACCTTGCGCAATTTTTTCTCAAGGCGTCCGCCTTTGAGAACACCAGGGGACACTCCTTCTGATTTTACCGGGATGGCAATAACCACCGGCTTATCGGGCGTCAGTTGCAGGAAATCGACATGCAACAGTTTGTCGGTTACCGGGTGGAACTGGACTTCCTGGTAAATAGTGTCGTATTCTTTTCCGTCAATCGTGATTTTAATAATATTGACTTCGGGTGTGAACAGGATTTTGGAAAAACTTTTTTCGTCTGCCACGAAGTGGATCTGTT
>JAPLDN010000306.1 GCA_026391755.1 Bacteroidota bacterium | reverse complement strand
CTTTATTGTCATTCAGGTTATGAACAAGCAAGCGTTTCGTTACCGATCCAACCGAAGTCAGCACAGTATCGAACATTACCGTATCGGTTGAGAAAGTCAACACCAGTGAAGGGCTTGAATCAACCTTACCGGTCTTACGGCAAGACCAGGAGGATGCCAGCAGGATCAGGATAATAATAATCAGTAAGTGGTTCTTACAACGCATGGTCAGGATTGGCCGGCAATTTATTAATAATTTAAACTTGCCTAACCTTCATAATAACGCCGCCTCTAAAATTATCGTATTTTTGCAACGCCGGAAATTTTAGTTTATATTTGAACCTTTCATGAGATTGGTGAGATGAGTTATATAAATTTTGATAAATATCAGCTTATAAATCTGGAGTATTCGTTAAAACGCGAGATGCTCAGATCGAACCGCGCAGGTTCATATTCCAACACCACAATTGTAAACTGCAATACCAGAAAATACCATGGTCTGCTGGTGACTCCCCAGCCGGGAATCGACCACGATATGCATGTATTGCTTTCTACGGTTGATGAGACAGTCATTCAAAGGGATGCGGAATTCAATCTTGGCATACATAAGTACCCGGGTAATATGTATAATCCCAAAGGCCATAAGTATATCAGGGATTTTTCGGCCGACCCCTTTCCAAAGCTTACATTCAGGGTAGGAGGCGTTGTTCTTACAAGGGAAAGCCTGTTCGATTCAAAGGAAGACAGGGTGATCATGAAATATACCCTTGTTGAAGCCCATTCCCCAACCAAACTGAGGCTTAGGCCTTTCCTTGCATTCAGGAATTACCATACCCTTACCCGGGAAAATATTTTTGCGGATAAAAAATTTGAGAAAGCTCCCGGAGGGATCAAAGTCAGGATGTATCACGGTTACACTGATCTTTTCATGCAGATCTCAAAGGATAACGAATACGTTCATGTTCCTGACTGGTATCATAATATAGAGTACCAGGAGGAAATGGAAAGGGGATATGAATTCCAGGAAGACCTCTACAATCCTGGATTTTTTGAATTCGATATCAAAACCGGGGAAAGCGTTTATTTCTGTGCCGGGACCCAGGAAATATCACAGGCCGGCATTAAGAGGGCGTATACGGCCGAACTTAAAAACCGCACTCCCAGGGATACTTTCGAACATTGTCTTGTAAACGCAGCCCAGCAATTCGTAATCAGAAGAGGAAATAAGACATCCCTACTGCCAGGATATCCCTGGTTCACCCGTTCGGGAAGAGATACTTTTATCTCTCTCCCCGGCTTACTGCTGGTTACAGGGGAGTTTAAAACGGCAAAAGCCATTATTGATACCATGGTTTCTGAGATGAAAGGTCCGCTTATGCCCCATTTTGGCTCGGGAAGCAATGTAACCTATCATGCAGCCGACCCATCGTTATGGTTCATTTGGGCCTTGCAGCAATATGGGATGTTTACCCATACCGAAAAAAAGATATGGAAGGAATACGGTAAAAAGATTGTCCAGATCCTGGAAGGTTACCGCGACGGAACCGAGTTCAATATTCACATGGAACCCGATGGACTTATATATGCAGGTGTTCATGGAATGGCCCTTACATGGATGGATTCTGTGGCATATGGGAAGCCTGTCACACCGAGAATAGGTAAGGCTGTGGAGATCAATAGCTTATGGTACAATGCAGTTTGTTTTGCTGTTGAAAGCGCTGAAATGGCAGGCGACCAGGAATTTATAGCTGATTGGTCTGTCCTTGCAGAAAAGATTTCAAGATCATTTACCGAGACTTTCTGGAATCCCGACAAGAAATATCTTGCCGACTATGTAGATGGAGAGTATAAAGACTGGACCGTCAGGCCCAATATGTTATTTGCCACTTCGCTTCCATTTTCTCCTATAACTGAAGAAATGAGAAAGGATGTTCTGAGCCGTGTCAGGCAGGAACTCCTGACGTCGAGGGGTATTCGTACACTTACGCCGAAAAGCCCCGTTTATAAGGGCATATACTCCGGATCACCACAGGAACGCGATTTGGCTTATCACCAGGGAACTGTCAGACCCTGGCTTTTAGGACATTTTGCCGAAGGCTATCTCAAGATCCATGGGCGGAGCGGTCTTTCGATGATCAAGAATCTATATACCGGGTTTGAGCCCGTATTGACTGAATACGGCATTGGAACCATCAGTGAAATTTATGACGGAGACCCCCCGCATACACCCCGGGGTGCCGTTTCTTATGCTGACAGTGTTGCCGAACTTTTACGAATCAAATGGTTGATTGATGTATATGACCAACCCTAATAAATCGGAATTTCTATGAAAGTACTCATGTTTGGGTGGGAGTTCCCGCCTCATATTACCGGTGGCCTGGGAACTGCCTGTTTTGGTCTGACCAAAGGTCTGGCAAAACATGGAGTGGAGGTTATCTTCGTTGTGCCAAAGTCATTTGGTGATGAGTCACAGGATGGATTCAGGCTGATAAACGCTTCTGATATCGAGTTGGATTTTACCCAGACCCTGACCCGGGAATTCCGCGAGAAGATCAGTTACATGGAAGTTGGATCGAACCTGGTCCCGTACCTGGATCCGGAAGAATTCGAACGTTGGTATTCTGATGAAATTACAGGGAAGAAACCCGAATCTCATTCAGTGTTCGGTCGCAAATACCAGTTCTCGGGTAAGTATGGTGCAAATCTCATGGAAGAGGTTTCACGCTATGCCCTGGTTGCCCTTTCGGTAGCGAATAAATTCGATTATGATGTAATCCATGCCCATGACTGGCTCACCTATGCCGCCGGTATAGCAGCAAAGAAGATCAGCGGGAAGCCGCTTGTTGTTCATGTCCATGCTACTGAATTCGATCGCTCCGGGGAAAATGTCAACCAGGTTGTATACGATATTGAACGGAATGGAATGGAAGAGGCTGACCGGGTTATAACCGTGAGCAATCTCACACGCCAGATCGTTATTGAGCGTTACGGGATCCCGGCCGAAAAAGTATTTACAGTTCACAATGCTGTTGAACCTGTCGACAAGCCCGAGACAGACGATGTAACCAAACATGTGAGGGAGAAGATTGTGACTTTCCTGGGAAGGGTAACTTACCAGAAAGGCCCTGATTACTTTGTTGAGGCGGCACATAAGGTTCTTCAGCGCGACCCCAACGTCAGGTTCGTCATGGCAGGTTCGGGGGACCTTCTGAACAGGATGATCCGAAGGGTAGCCCAGCTAAAGATGGGTACCCGGTTCCACTTTACAGGTTTCCTGGCGGGTGGCGAAGTTGACCTGATGTTTG
>JAPLDN010000248.1 GCA_026391755.1 Bacteroidota bacterium | reverse complement strand
CTTCACCGCCATCCCGATGTACCTCTCCTGGCTCATAACACTTGGTTTCATGGGTGCAACAGGGATCAAGTTCAATATTTTTAACATCATCGTTTCATCCTTTATTTTCGGTTTAGGAGTTGACTACAGCATCCTGATGATGAGGGGTCTCCTGAAGGACTATACTTACCGATCGCAGAACATTTCTTCCTACAGGGTATCCATACTGCTATCTTCGGCAACTACATTGTTTGGCGTTGCGGCATTGTTTACTGCCCGGCATCCTGCTCTTCACTCAATTGCCCTGATCTCGGTGGTTGGCATCCTGATTCTTGTCCTGATCACCCTGTGCATTCAGCCTTTGGTGTCGGGCTGGTTTATTGCGGGCAGGCTCAGGAAAAACACTTTCCCCATAACGGCAAGAATCATGGTCAAGACCTTCATCACCTGGGGAAATATTGTCCTCATCGCCCTTATACTTACTGTTACCGGATCGCTGATGTATTTCCTGCTCCCCGTGAAACGAAGATGGAAGGAAAACATGTTCCATTCCTTGTTTTGCGGCCTTTCAAGCTTGTATATTTTCATTACTTTCCCAAACCGCAGGCTGTTTAATCCTCATGGCGAAGATTTCCTGAAACCTGCGGTGATCATAAGTAACCACCAGTCGCTTATTGAAACGCCGGCGATGCTCCGCCTTTATCCCAAAATAATCATACTTACCAACACATGGGTATATTATTCCCCTGTGTTTGGTCCCATTGCCAGGCTTGCGAGCTTTTACAATGTTGACAAGGGCCTCGATTATGTAATGGAAAAACTTAAAAAGAAAGTCGATGAGGGATACTCCATTCTAATCTTTCCTGAAGCTCACCGTTCGACAGACCATCAAATTCAAAGATTCCACAGGGGGGCTTTTTATATTGCAGAGCAGCTTCAACTTGACATCCTGCCCGTGATGATGTTTGGCACAGGGGATTTCCTGCCCCGGGGTGCATTCTGGGGAAGACCCAACATATTCAGGCAAAGAATATATCAACGGATACAACCCGGCAACAGTTCATTTGGAACAAGCTACCAGGAAAGAGCCAGGATGATAAGGAGATGGTATGTTTCGGAATATGGGCGTTTCCGGGCCGAAGAAGGCCAGGCTTCCTACTACCGCCGCAAACTTGTCCTGAATTTTGTATACAAGGGCCCGGTCCTGGAATGGTACCTCAGGATCAAATTACGGCTTGAAGAGAACTATTCCCTGTTGAATGTAACTGTTCCCCGGCGTGGTGAAATTCTTGATCTGGGATGCGGATATGGCTTCGTTAGCTATATGCTTGCAATTACATCCGCAGAAAGAAAAATTACAGGTATTGATTATGATGAGGAAAAAATCAGGCTTGCCGGCAGCGGATTCCTTAAATCGAACCAGCTGACATTCCTGGCGGGGGATATCAGGTCGTATGAATTCCAAGCCAAAGACTGCATTATTCTTAGCGACGTTTTACATTATATCCTTCCGGAGGACCAGGAGCAACTGCTGATGAGATGTATGACAAACCTTAAGGATGGTGGGTGTATCATCATCAGGGATGCTGATGAGAGCAGAGAAAAACTGCATTCCCGTTCAAAGTTCACCGAACTGTTATCGACAGGGATGAAATTCAATAAAACCTATGATGAAACCCTGAGTCTTCATTTCATTTCCGCCGGCAGGTTAAGGCAAATTGCTTCACAGGCAGGCTTCAGCCTTGAGGTCATAGGTTCAAAATCTTACAGTTCGAATACTTATTATTTGCTTGCAAGAAACCGGAAAACTATCAGTGATACATGAACCGCTATGACGTTATCATTATCGGATCAGGCTTAGGCAGTTTGCTTTGCGGTTATATACTAAGCAAGGAAGGTTTCAGCGTATGCATACTCGAAAAACATTCGGTTCCCGGAGGTTGCCTGCAGAGTTTCAGGAGAGGAGAGAATTCATTTGACACGGGAATTCATTATATCGGGAGTATGCTTCCTGGCCAGACCCTTCACTCCTACTGGAAATACTTCGGCCTTTCACAGTCACTGGAGCTGGAGCAGATGAACAAGGACTGCTTTGATTTAATCTCCCTGGATGGCTCGGAGTTTAAGCTTGCACAGGGGTTCGATCATTTCACTGAAACCCTGGCAGGGCAATTCCCGGCTTCCCGGGAATTTCTGGGGCAATATGTTTCGGCCCTGAAAGAAACGGTTTCGGCATTCCCCCTGTATAATTTCCAGCTCACCGACAAGCATACAAAAACAGCCTGGATGGGAACTATCAACAGCGCATGGAGGCTGAGTCATGGCAGCACTCAAATAACCGACCATCTGATTGAATATATATCTGCTGCAGGCGGCAGGGTCGTAACCGGAAGGGAAGTAAAGAAGATTTCATCCCTCAAAAATAAATTCCAGGTTGAAACAGCCGGCCATGAGATGTTTGTTGCTGGCAGGATCATTGCCGGAATTCATCCCAGGTCGGCCATCGGCATACTTGAACCATCATTATTGAAGCGATCCTTTCAATCCAGGATACTGAGCATGGAAAATACGGTTTCATCCTTCGGATTGTATCTTGGGCTGAAGCCCGGCAGTTTCCCTTACCTGGATTACAACCTGTATTATCACGCGACCCGCGACGCCTGGGCCGGCCAGGAATGTAAAACAGAACAATGGCCCGGGATGTATTTCATGTATACACCTTCAGGATCGAGGCATGGTGAATTCACATCCGCATTATGCATCCTTTCAACTATGTGTTTTGAAGAAGTTAAACGTTGGGAAGGCACATCAACAGGCAAACGAGGGCCGGATTATAAAAAATTTAAAAGCGGGTACGCGGAAAAATTATTGAAGCTTGTCGAACGAAAGTTCCCTGAAATACGTTCTTCAATAAACGATATGGAAATTTCAACCCCTCTGACATGGAGGGACTATACAGGCACACCAGAAGGATCTATGTATGGCATACGCAAGGAATCGGGAAACTACATTAAAACGATGATTTTGCCTCATACCAAGATCCCGGGGTTTTACTTTACCGGACAGAACCTGAATATGCATGGGGCACCGGGTGTGACAATCGGAGCTATTATGACCTGCGACGAAATACTGGGCCTGGAATACCTGTTTAACAAGATCCGTGATGCAGAATAAGAAATACAGGAGAAGAAACAGGGTTTGGATGGCTGTTTTCATCATAGCGGCCATTTTGCTCAGTCTCTGGGCCTGGTTCAGGATCTCTATAAATGTAAACCCGCCTCCCATAGCCGACCGCTCTGCAGATACCCTGAAAGTTTCTGTGATTTCCAGGGATTTCACACGCTGCGGATCCTCCTGGCTTAAGAAAGACACATCCGGGTTGTGGCTGATGTACCTGAAAGGAAGCCCATATGAACGCGGACTTGCAAACGGAAGACTTGCGAAAGCCCTCATTTACAGCCAGGAAAAGGCCTTTATTGGCCAGATCAGGAAAATGATTCCCTCTGACTTTTACCTCCATTTTCTGAAATATTTCATTTACTGGTTTAACAGGGATCTCGACTATTATGTTCCTTCTGAATACAGGCAGGAAATTTTCGGAATAAGCCTCTCGGCCAGCAATGATTTTTCCTATATCGGAACAGCATACCAAAGGATGCTGAATTATCATTCGGCCCATGATATAGGCCATGCGATGGAGCAGCTGAACCTGGTGGGATGCACTTCATTCGGAGCCTGGGGGAAATCAAGCGCCGACGGCAGTCTGATCCTTGGCAGGAACTTTGATTTCTACATGGGGGATGAATTTGCACGTAACAAGATCATCTGCTTTGAACAGCCCGATAGCGGCTATGCTTTCATGATGGTTACCTGGGGAGGAATGATAGGTGCTGTATCGGGTATGAATGAAGAAGGACTTACAGTAACAATCAATGCGGCAAAATCCAGGATCCCCTTGT
>JAPLDN010000027.1 GCA_026391755.1 Bacteroidota bacterium | reverse complement strand
GATCAGTAAGTTCTCCAAGGGTTTTAATGTTACCCGAATCTTTATGCCTGAAAATTCTGGTGAGTGTGGCAACCAGAGTTATTATCGGAGTAATTGAATTCATTATCTCATGCGTGAGCACCCGTATAAGCTTTTGCCAGGACTCAATCTCCTGCTGTTCCAGTTCACTTTTAATATTCTGGAAAGACACCAGGTGAAGGTCGAGGTTCCCCGTCCTGAAAATAGCTTTTCGCGTACTGAGCTGCAGCAGGTCATCATCGATGATAAGATTGATAAGCTGGTTTTCACCGGGCTTCATCTCTTTTAAGGTATCACTGAATCCGTCTTTGAAGCGATCAAGTTTCTCAATTGTCCTGAGTACGTTTATTCTGAAGATCTTCCTTGCAGCGTCATTAAAAAGTTCCACCTGCCCCTCCATTGTAAAGGAGATCAGTCCCGTTGAAGTATGGTCAACAATGGTTTTAAAATAGTTGTTCCTGATCTCGCTTTCAACCCTCGAGCTTTCCAGTTTCTCATTGACTTTCCTGAAATAGCTGTACAATCCGTCAAACTCATCCGTCTTGCCTGAAGCGGTGAAAGAAGTAGTTACGTCTCCGCTTAGATGCATGATGAAAAACTGCTCAAGTTTACGGTTGATGGTGTTCAGGTACCTGATCAGAAGGAAAGCCTGAAACGGTATGAGCAACCCCAATAAAGCCAGTATTGAAGGATTAGGCAGCCTGATAACGGCAAAAGCAATTAATATGCATGTACCCGTAATCAGTACAATCCTGGCGGAAATATTAAGATAGAACCGCCTAGAGACCATAGCGCTTGATTTTATTGTAGATTGTCTGACGTGTCACACCCAGTTCCCTTGCCGTTATAACCATATTTCCGTTATTCCGCAATAAGGCCCTTCTGATAATGTCCCGCTCTATTTCATTAAACGAAGGGTTGACTTCCTTTTTCTGCATTATCCTTGCCGCTGTCCTCTTCAGGAAAAGATCGTCAGGGGTAATAATATCGCCTTCGGCCAGGATTACGGCTTTTTCAATAGAATGTTCCAATTCCCTTATATTTCCGGGCCAGAGGTATTCCTGCATGGAATTAATGGTCTCAGATGAGAAGTGCATTTTCCCTCTTTCATACTTGGAAGCGAATTTAGCCAGGAAGTAGCCCGCCATCAGGTTTATATCGTTTCCTCTTTCCCTAAGAGGCGGAAGATCTACCTGGATTGTGTTGATCCTGAACAACAGATCCTGCCTGAAAAGCCCTTCCATCACCATTTTCTCAAGGTTCTTATTGGTAGCACAGATCAGGCGGATGTCGATCGGGATGATTTTATTGGTTCCGAGAGGAATAATATATTTTTCCTGTAACACATTCAGGATCTTGGTCTGCATGTTCAATGAGAGGTTCCCGATCTCGTCCAAAAAGAGTGTTCCTCCCGATGCAGTTTCGAACCGGCCGATCCTGTCATGCCGGGCATCTGTGAAAGCCCCCTTCACATGACCAAACATTTCACTTTCAAATAAGGACAGAGGTATTGATCCCATATCAACAGTGATCATAGCTTCTTTTGATCGTATCGATCGCTTATGGATCTCCCGCGCTATAAGCCCCTTGCCTGTCCCGTTTTCCCCTGTAATTAAAATATTTGCATCAGTATTGGAAACTTTCTCAACGATCTCCATGACCCTTTTCATTGATGGGCATTCGCCTATGATCTCGGGAAATTTCTGGTTGAGTTCCTCAACAAGATGATTCTGCCTTCCCCTGAGCTTCTGTATCTCCATATTGGATCTGCGAAGCTTAAGACCAGCAAACAAGGTGGCAAGAAGTTTCTCGTTATCCCAGGGCTTCAAAACAAAATCAGATGCTCCGTTTCGCATCGCTTTTACTGCCAGTTCAACATCCCCGTATGCCGTCATCATGATCACGCCTAAGGTCGGGTCAATCTTCAGAATCTCCTTGAACCAGTATAAACCTTCGCTTCCGGTATTCAGCCCGACAGTAAAGTTCATGTCAAGAAGTACAAGGTCGAATGAACTGTTTTGTAAAGTAGACGGAATAAGCTCCGGATTCTTTAAGCCAACAACTATACTGAATTCATCTTCCAGAAACAGGGTGAGAGAATCCAGGATTTCGGTATTGTCTTCTACGATAAGCAGGTTCCCTTTTACAGCCATATGTAAACTAATTTGACACTAAGATACATAAAAGTGTCAAATATTTTTACACTACTGTAAAATATTTTTACATGACTGTAAAATATTTTTACACTTTATAAATGCAATATTTATCTATATTCCTATTATTCAGGTATTTATATTTATGGTACAATTATTGCAGCTTAATACATTCATTATTAACAACCCTAACACTACTAAAACCGGCATATCATGATCTCCGTTAACATCGTATTGTTCGTACTTGTATGCATCTCGATCTTACTCATTTTAGGGGCAGGTTATCTCATCTATACCCAGGGCAGGAAAACCGCCGACAAATCAGATATCAGAATGCTTACCGATATCCTTAGCCAGATTCATGACCGGAATATGGAGGAAAACGATCTGCTGAAATCGAACCTCAATATTCATACCGGGCAGAACAATCATATTTTCAATGAGAGGAAAAATGCCATCCTGGCTTATTTCTCCAGCCTGAATACCTGGATGTGGGACGGCCTGAACATATCTGTTCAGGATTATAATCATGTCAACTTCGAAGAACTTACCAGGAGAGTTACAAACATCAAAGAATATTACAACCAGGCAAATATCAGTTTTGCCGTCATGCAGCTTACCATTGATTCCGAGCAGCTTGTGAAGCTTGGCTATGAAGCCATGATGGACACGCTTAAACTGCATCATTTCGTGGAAAATACCATGAAAAATTATAAGAAAACTCTTTCATGGGAAAAGACACTTCTGGATAAAATCACGTCAAAAGATTATGACTTCTTTAAACTCTCCCCCGATATGAAAAGCTTTTACGAACGCCAGGCGAGGGAGAATGAAGAAGAAAAGAGAAAGGTCCTGGAGGGTTATAATGACCGTCATTGGGAATTATTCAAGCAGGCTATTGCCGACAGGAATTTATTCAGGGATGTGGCAAAAGAGGAACTGGCAGAGCTTGAAAATGAAGTTTACAGCAAGCCCGGTGAAAAAACAGAAGAATTAACAAACATTCTCAACGGGGGAATATCACAAGCCAAAAACATTAAAGACCTTTCGGCCCGCCATGAGTATGCATATACCAGGACCACCGAAAATAAATTCTAACTTTTCTTCTATTTTCATTAATTTTACCTGATCCGGTCTTTCCTGACTATTTCGGATAAGACCTTTTTTACTCTTGAATTCATCAGAAAGAGGATGGCATAATTTTTGACATGTATTAGCGACAATTTCAATTCATCAATATCAACTTAAATTAACGGATTATGAAAAGCATCAGCAGAATTTTGATCATTGCAGGTTTTGCGCTGGTTTTAAACCAGGTTTCTTCAGCCCAAACAAAATGGGTCCCCGATCTCGCTCATTCAAGCATCAAATTCACAGCCACCCATCTTGTTATTTCAGAAGTGGAGGGAAGTTTAAAAATATTCAATGGCAGTATGGAAGCATCCAAAGCAGACTTTACCGATGCCAAAATTAATTTCACTGCCGACGTTTCAAGCATTAATACCGACAACGAAATGCGTGATAAACATCTGAAATCAGATGATTTCTTCAATGCTGAGAAATTTCCAAAGATTACTTTTAAAAGCACTGCATTCAAAAAACTCAAGGATAACAAATACCAACTGAAAGGTGAATTAACAATACGTGATATAACCAAACCAGTTTCATTCGATGTTATATATGGCGGCACAGCCAAGGATCCCTGGGGGAATATACATATCGCTTTTAAAGCAAGTACTACGATCAACCGTTTTGATTATAACCTCAAATGGAATACACTGACAGAAGCTGGAGGAGCCGTTGTTGGCAAAGACATCGGGATTAATGTCAACCTGGAGTTTCTTCCCGAAAAGAAATAGAAATTTATGAGTATAAACCTTTAATTTTATCATACCATGAAAACGAATCTCAGGCACCTTTCGAAACCAAGTCTTCTTTGCAGTCTCCTGGCTTTATGGGCTTTCCTCATGACGTCAGCTGTTTTCGCTCAGCAACCATCAAGAAGTCCCGAAGACCGGGCCAAGCATCAGACTGAAATGATGAAAACAGACCTTAATCTGACCTCAGCCCAGGAGCCGAAAGTATATGCCATTAATCTTAAGTACACGGAGAAAATGCATGATATAAGAGCGACTGCTGACACTGCAGTGCGGAGAAAATCTCTCGAAACCTTAAACAAGCAAATCGATTCAGAATTTAAAGGTGTCCTCACTGCCGATCAATTT
>JAPLDN010000200.1 GCA_026391755.1 Bacteroidota bacterium | reverse complement strand
GATATGGTGGCGCTATTATGAACAATTTCAATCCCTTGAAGAACAAGGTTTCCTGAAGCGTCCTCTCATCCCGGAATTCGCCACAGTCAACGGAAACCTGTTTTACTTCACTGTGTCCTCCCACGAAACCCGTGACCAGCTTCTGAATTATCTGAAACAGCAAAGGATCCAGGCCGTATTTCATTATCTCCCGCTGCATTCCAGCCCGTTTTTCAGGGATACATATACAGGTTCTGCCCTGCCCAATACCGACAGGTTCAGCGATTGTATCGTCCGCCTGCCCTTCTTCTATGACCTTAAACCCAAGCAGATCAGGTTTATTGCCGCTAAAATCCTTGAGTTTTTTAAAAAAAGAGGTTAAACGGCCTCACCTAAGGAATCATGGATTTGTGCCGGCCTTCTTTCTCCTTAACAGTTTGATGTCGCGGAAAAACAGGAAATCGCTTTTCCTGAATGTAAGGATCTCCGAAACCGGCATCTTGATCTTCTTAGAGTAGACGATCAGGAATGCGACAGACCCTAATGAATAACTTATGTTTGTGGACCATACGGCTCCCATCCCTCCAAATTTCGGGATCAGGAAAATATTGGCGATGAAATTGATCACAAGTGCGGGAACGAAGCAGTAAATAGCAACTTCCGGTTTGCCTTTGCCGGTTAATCTGCTGTTCAGGATCCTGAATCCGACCAGGATCAGCACACCCGGCAATATAGCCTGTATCATGGGTACACTGCTAACGAAATCCTTCCCAAAGATCAATGGAATAAAGAAGGGGGTGACGTAAAAGATGATGACAGAGACCAGGACTCCAAAGATCATCGAAAGCCTGAAAATAGATGCCACGACCCTGGTCACGCTGTCATCATTATCGGTATTCGCACTCCTGCTCAGTACGATCGCTTCAATCGCGTGAGGAATATGCCAGATCTGTTCGGCTATCTGTGTTGCCAGGGAATAAAAGCCCACCTGTTCAAGGCTGGAAAGTTTTTTCAACATAAGCACATCGATACGGTAATTCAACTGCATCACAAAGATCGAGACAGCATTGACCAGGCCGAGTTTAACCATGCTTTTCATTAGGCCTTCATGATATTTCCAGGTGATCTTATAACGGTATTCACCGATAATGGTCCGGTAAACAAAGAAAAACATGAGAAAATTCGCTACTGCAATGGCAATGAATGCTCCGAGGACCGATAACTTCATCAGCCATACAAACAGCACGGTAAGCAAAAGAGTGAGCAGAGCAGGACCGGCGTTGATGATATTCGCCCTTAAGATCTCTTCCTTGCCCAGGAAAATCCCTCCTGCAAAAAGGTTCATCAGGAGAAGAGGAATTGAGAGCAGAACAAGCACAACTAAAAGAGGGTCATAAGGCTGGTTGGCCGAGAAAAAGAATACCAGTCCGCAGATGATGATGCTTAATGCTGATGTGTAGAACCACAATAGAATTAGTGCAGAAGCAAGGTGGTTCTCATTAATGTCTTTTTGCCCGATATGGTAAATGGTCGACCGCCGGATCCCTAGCTGTGTAAATCCGACCACGATGACCGGAACCACGATGAGTGAAGAATACAGGCCAAATCCTGCTGCGCCAAGTACCCTTGAAAGGATGATTCCAATGATCAGGTTGCTAAAAGTCACTGAAACATTGCTGCCGAAAACAGAAAGGATGTCTCTGAAATAAGATTTACGGGCCAAATGATTTGAAAATATATTATTTAACTTAGCAACAAAAATAGCAAGAATTATTTCGTAAATCTTAAATCGTGAATCCTAAATCGCATATTGCACGGTCAAGACGTTCTTTTTTTTAGTAATTTGCATCATATAAACCAAGCCTCATTGAAAACAAGTATAACTCAAATCAAAACACTATGAAAAAATCGATTTTACTTTTTGTTTTCCTGGTAACTATGGCAGCAGCATATTCCCAGGGTTCTTACTACGTTTCCCTGGGCATCGGTGCAGGGATCAACACAGCCCGCGCATATGATCTTTATGCCCCGAAGGGAGCCACAAAAGTTTATCCTGTCGGACTTGGCAAAGGTTTTGAACCGGTCCTAAGGGCAGGTATCTTCGTCAACGACTTTATAGCCGTCGAGCTTGGAATCGCTTACCGTATGGGCTTCAACACAAAAATTGACGTCGCTACCAATGTAGCGGGAAGCCCTACCGGATGGAATAAATTTAATGGCTCGATGCTTCAGCTGATCCCCGCGGTTGTTATACAGCCCGATTTCGACCTGGGGAACGTATCCCCTTATGCCAGGGTCGGAGTTATTGTAGGCGTTATGCCTAGCATCAAATGCAAGTTCGATGTCACCCGGGGTACCGTGGAATCAGTCGGGTTGATAAGGTATTCAGGCGGAGTCTCCATTGGCGGTTCTGCAGCGCTTGGCTGTGATTTCGATCTGTCGGATAATCTTTCGATCTATGGAGAGATCTGTTATGACGCAATGGCTTATGCACCTACCAAGGGTAAACTTACGAAGTATACCGAGAACGGCGTTGACAAACTCGGTGATCTCACCACCTATGATAAGGAAGTAAAGTTCGTCAAAGACGTTACAGATTTTAAAGCTTCCGATGATGCCCCTGACCAGCAGCTGAAACATTCATACCCCTTTAACAATCTCGGTATCACCTTTGGGGTTAAAATGAAACTTAAATAACCTTAACAAAAAAAGGCCATCCTTTTGGGACAGCCTCTTTTCAAAGGGCTTGCTTTTGCGGGCCCTTTATTTTTTCCATTCAGGCAGCCTGCCCGGGGTAAGTGGTGCACCAATGGATTCCATCGCTTTTTCAAGCTGGGGTATATCCACTTCGCCTAAAGCTTTAACCTGCTTATAGACCGGGGGAAATTCGTCCATCAGTATATTGTAGGCATCGGTTTGTGTAGTGGTCGGATCTCCCGTACTGCCAAAACTGATCCAGCTCAGTTTGCCAAGTCTCTGGTTCAGGGTAACCGGTGCCGGCGGATTTTCTTCTTCACTGGGCCTTGCGCTCTGGCGGTTGAATTTACGGTTCAGGATCTCATCCAGCTGAGCCTGGATGGCCCTGGCTTTCTTCAGAAGATCTTCTGGTACAACGGGAGTGCTGTTGATTGCCTGGAGAATGCTGGCAACCCGCCTGTTCAGGTTCTCGGCATAATCCTCGGTGCCCTGCATGACCCTGGTAAGCTGGTCAACCTTCTGGTGGAACTCAACAACGGCCTGCCTGTTTGCAGGAGGAAGGCTGGTGTTTTCAAGTGGTTTCGTGATGAACTCAACAGGGCCGGCAAGAACTTTGGTTTCCCCCCCGGCAGTCATGCTCATGCTGACTTTGTATTTCCCGGGCATCGCAAGCACCCCGCTTCCGTTGTCGGACAAAGGATCATATTTATCGGCATTCACCGCCCTTACACTCTGGTACCTCAGGTCCCAGGTTAAACGGCTTATGCCTTTCGACGGACTTTTATGAATGATACGCACCGGGTTGCCTTTTTCATCGGTGATAGTGAAAATGAGAAAAGGAGCAATCTCCAGCTTCTCGGCATGGAGGGTCGAGTCGGTGGGCTGGGGGATGGGTTCGCCCTTCTTGAAAAGTTCTTTTTCTTTTTCCTGGCGGATGTCCTTTTTCGTCTTCGGAACATCTTTCTGGTAGTAAGTAATAGTAGCGCCAAAATCGGGGTTCTTTGCGGCAAAAACCGTGGAACCCTGCCCGTACTTGGAATCACCAGGGAGGTATATCAGGGCATCTTTTACCTGAAAAATGAAAGCATCCTTGTCGAGGGTCTCTTTTTTAAGAGATCTAAGGGGGCTGTAATCATCGAGGATAAAGAAACCCCTTCCGAAAGAAGCAACGACCAGGTCACTTTCCCTTGTCTGGATGGCCATGTCGCGGATCTGAATATCGGGGATCCCCGATTTCAGGCGGATCCAGTTCTTCCCTTCATCTATGGTGAAAAACACACCGAATTCTGTGCCTGCAAAAACCAGTTCGGGATTGATGAAATCCTGCTGAATGCTGTGAACTGTTCCATTCTCGGGCAGGTTCCCTGCAATGGAAACCCAGCTCTTGCCTTTGTTTGTGCTCTTGAGGATATATGGCTTGAAATCATCCCTGAGGATATTGTCAAACGAAGCAAACACCACATTCTCGTCGAAACGGGAGGCCATGATGTCACTCACGTATGTGTTTTCGGGCACCCCTGGAAATTTATCAATCTTCGTCCAGTTCTTGCCTGCATCCTCTGTTACCTGGATCAAACCATCATCGGTGCCGATATATAAGAGGTTCTCTTTAACAGGAGATTCATCCATGGAGATAATAGTACCATACAGAGAGGTGGAAATATCTTTCTGGACGGCATCGATGGGCCAGTATTTTCCCATGACCGGCCAGGTGTTCCTGTCGATCTTTGCCGTGAGGTCATCGCTGATCACCTGCCAGGTCTGGCCCCGGTCGTCGCTGCGGAATACCTTGTTGGCAGCGGTGTACAGCCGGGTATGCGAGTGCGGACTGATCATCAGGGGTGTGTTCCAGTTCCATTTATAGGAATCTTCACCCTTGCGGGGCTCAGGCCTGATGTCAACACCTTCCTGGCTTTTCCTGTCGTAACGCACCATCCCACCATACTGGGATTCGGAATATACAATATTTGGGTCCTGCGGATCAATTTGCGACCAGAAACCGTCACCCCCCTGGGTCACTAACCATTCGTCGGAAAGCACACCCGTACCGCTTATGTTTCTCGAAGGCCCGCCAAAACTGTTATTGTCCTGGGTGCCGCCATATACATAATAAAATGGTGTGGAATTGTCGACCGTCACGCGGTAAAACTGGGTCACCGGGAGGTTTGACTTGAATACATATTCTTTCCCGCTATCAAAGGTTTCATAAACCCCGCCGTCGCCACCAATGAAAAAATGTTTGTTGTCATCGGGATCAATCCACATGGCATGGTCGTCGACATGGCGTTTATTGTTCCCCACGGGTTTCCATGTCTTGCCGCCGTCTTCGCTTAACTGGGATACGGTTTCAACCGAATAGATCTTATCAAGGACCTTAGGGTCAGGGAAAATGATGTTGTAATACTGTCCCTGGGCCGAGTGGTTGCTCATCTTTTGCCAGGAAGCTCCCCGGTCGGCGCTGCGGTATAAGCCTGAAGCATCGGGAGTTGATTCAATAATTGCATAAATGATATCGGGATTTACCGGCGATATGGCAAGCCCCATTCCTCCCATATCGGCCGAGGGCAGTCCGTTGGTCATTTTATCCCAGGTCTCGCCTGCGTTGACCGATTTGTAGAGGGCTGTTTCGGGCCCCCCCCCGATCTTTGTAAAAACATGACGGCGTCGCTGTTCCGAAGAGGCATACATCACATCAGGATTCCTCGGATCCATAACAATGTTGTTAACCCCTGTATTCTCGCTTATTTCGAGGATTTTTTTCCAGGTCTTCCCGCCATCGGTGGTTTTATACATTCCGCGATCGCCACCCGGTCCCCAAACAGAACCTTCGGCTGCCACGTAAACCACGTCGGAATTCCGGGGATCAACGACGATCTTGCCGATCTGCCTTGAATCTTTCAAACCCATGAATTTCCAGCTCTTCCCCCCGTCACAGCTTTTGTATACTCCGTTTCCGTAACCCAGGGAACGCTGGTGGTTGTGTTCGCCTGTACCCAGCCAAAGAACATTGGTATTGTTGGGATCATAGATGATGCATCCCATGGAGTAGGCGCCGTAACTGTCGAAAACAGGTTCAAAGGTAGTCCCGTTATTCACGGTTTTCCAAACATGCCCTGAAGCCGCGGCTACAAACCATTCGCTGTGGTTTTTAGGGTTGACGGCGAAATCGGCAATACGGCCCGATGTGAAAGCAGGGCCTATGCCCCTCCATTTCAGGCCCGACACCAGGCTCGAGTTGTAAACCGTATCCTCTTTCTTTTTGTCTTTGTCCTTGTCTTTGACTTTGTCTTTGTCTTTGTCGGCGGGCTTATCCTTGCTTTTTTCTTTTGCAGCTTTTTCAGCCTTCGTAACAGGTTTTGTATCCTGTGCAAAGGCAGAAGTGATAATGCCCAGCGTGATCAGAACTGCGATCAGGCTGCTGATTAATGATTTTTTTCTCATAGATTATGTTTTAGTTGTTTCTTCATTCAGTTATCCAGCTATCCAGCTATCGCAGCGAAGCTGCTTATCCAGTTATCCAGATATCGCAGCAAAGCTGCTCATCCCGCTATCCCTTCATCACGCCCATCACGCCATCACTGGTCGCGCCTATGACCCCCTTCTCCGTAATGATCCCGCTTATCAGTCCCGCCGGTGTAACATCAAAAGCGGGGTTTAATGCCCCTGAACCCGGAGAGGCCAGGCGGATCTTTCTCATGACACCTTTCTCATCAGGGCCTTCTGCGTAAAGAACTTCATCAGGACCGCGTTCTTCGATGGGGATGTCTTTCCCTGTATTGCAATCCAGGTCAAAAGTTGACAATGGGGCCGCAATATAAAAGGGTATTCCCAAAGCTTTTGCTGCCAGGGCTTTCTCAAAGGTGCCTATTTTATTGGCCGTATCTCCGTTGGCGGCGATCCTGTCGGCGCCGGTGATCATGATATCGACCTTTCCCTGCGACATCAGCCAGGCCCCTGCGTTGTCGGGAATGATGGTATGGGGAACGCCTTCTTCATGGAGTTCCCAGGCGGTGAGCCTGGCGCCCTGGCTCCGCGGACGGGTCTCATCCGCATACACAAAAATATGTTTACCTTCCGAATGAGCCTTATAAACCGGCGAAAGGGCAGAACCGTAATCAACAAAAGCCAGCCATCCGGCATTGCAATGGGTCTCAATCCTGAACCCGTCTTTGATCAGGCTGTTCCCGTATTCCCCTATTTTACGGCAGTCTTCAGCATCTTTATCGGCTATCCCGAGGGCTTCGGCCAGGGCCATGGCCGGTGATGTGCAACCGGCTGTATAAACTTTTTCAACAGCATAAAAGAGATTCCTGGCCGTGGGACGGGTCGATTCTATCTCAGACTTTGCTTTTTCGATGATTGAGTGGTCGCGGCGCTCTTCCGCTTCAATAAAAGCCTGGGCCATGGCAAACCCTGCAACGGCGCCAATTGCCCCGGCTCCCCTCACCTGCATGGTCCTTATAGCATGGCAGGTCTGGCCATAGCCGGCCGACATCCGGATAAGGAACTCAAAAGGAAGGAGGTTCTGTTCTATAAAATATACAGTATGGCCTTCCATCCATACAGTGCGGTAATGCTTTCCCCCGACTTTCACGTTTAATGAACGGTTAGCAGGGTGTCTTTTGTTATCCCGGGCATAAGTCTCGCCACGCCTGATCCGAAGAAAGTCTGTCCGTTTGTAATGGCAAAGCAACTGTAATATATTATCCTTGGATATAGTTTACTGAAAACAGCAGTGCCCGAAGTACTCGTCACAGTTCTCCTGACCAGCAGGTTGTTGTTGAGGCTGTCGCGGCTCAAGGCAAGGTTGACGTACTGGTTATACTGGATAAGGCCCTGTGAGGTCTGCACATGGACCCTGAGAATTGCCGAATCGGAGCTGTTGTCCTCCCAAACCGGGAGTGGCACGGGATCGGTATTGTGTTTGGTACATGAAAGCAGGAATAAACAAATCACCAGCATCCCGAACAATGCGCTCCGCAAGGCTGGATGCTTTCTTATATTGATTTTGTCATTCATAGACTTGAATTTAAATTACAGGATCTTAAAACCCAGGCTGAACTGAAAAACGTTATTTTTACTGTTGAAGTCCCAGGTTTGCGAATTGCTCTGAACGCTTGAAATAACCTCGTTGAGGCCTCCCTGGTAGCGAACGTCGATGGTGAACAGCCACAGGTCGACTCCAAGCCCGGCCTGGATATACCAGTTGACCGAATTAATGCTGCTTTTTGTTACAGGGCCAAGCCAGTCGGCATTCATGTCTTTTACTGTTTTATTGGTGACAAACGATACCATGGGGCCAAGGTTTATCCTGAAATTGATCTTTTTGCCGTTGATAATTTTAAACCCTAAAAGTACCGGGACGTCGATAGAGCCTATTGTGACTTTCTGGTTCCAGGAATGGGTGTTGGTAGGATCGTTCAGGATATACTGCGCTCCCTGGATGGTATAGAAAAATTCGGGCTGGACAAAAAACCGTTTACCGGCCCGGATGAAAATCCCAAGCTGCATGCCCGATTTGAACTGTGAACTAACCGAATCGATGTTGGCAGAGATCTTGTTTGCATTATACCCGGCTTTAATACCCAGTTCAAGACCGGCAAAAGTCATTCCCGAGATCAGCAGGAAAAGAGTCAGCAGGGTTAACCTTCTCATCCTTCAGGCAGGATTAAAATCTGCCATAAATATACAACAATTTCTATCCCGGGCTTCTCCTGGTATTAATTAATCATCGAGAATCCGCAATAGGGATTAAGTACGTCCGGTACCCTGATCCCTTCGGGTGTCTGGTTGATTTCGAGCAATGCCGCAACTATCCTGGGGAGGGCGAGAGCGCTCCCGTTGAGGGTATGTGCAAGATGGATTTTGCCGTTTTCATCTTTATACCTCAGTTTCAGGCGGTTTGACTGGAAGGCCTCGAAATTTGAGACTGAACTAACTTCAAGCCATCGTTTCTGGCCTACCGACCAAACCTCAAAATCATAGGTCAATGCCGAGGTAAAGCTCATGTCGCCCCCGCAAAGTTTCACAATACGGAAAGGCAGTTCAAGTTTCCTGAGCAGGCCGGCGACATATTCCCGCATTTCTTCAAGGGCCTGGTAAGATTTTTCGGGAAGGGTTACCTGAACAATTTCTACTTTGTCGAACTGGTGAAGCCTGTTCAGTCCTCTTACATCCTTTCCCCAGGAGCCGGCTTCACGGCGGAAGCAGGCAGAGTAAGCAACGTTTTTACATGGCAGATCCTGGGCTTTCAGGATGCTGTCACGGTAAATATTTGTTACCGGGACTT
>JAPLDN010000160.1 GCA_026391755.1 Bacteroidota bacterium | reverse complement strand
CCTGGCCCTTGGTCACCTCACATCCGCAGTCATACAGATTATAATGCCGCAGTCTGCAGTAAGGTATATAAGGAAAAATTACTACTGATCCCCTTTTTTCAGGATGCCTCTATCCTGCTATTGCTGCATTTCCTTGCGAGATTCACGACCCATGCAATGACTCCGATGGAATAGCAGCTTTGCATTGCCGAAAGCAGGATGAAGCCTGTTGCAGCATCCCTGAAAAACAAGCCTGCCGAGACAATCGGGATGACGATCAGGACTGCGCCTATCAGGGAGATATAGAACATGGGCCTGGCTTTCCTTACTATGAGTGGTGTCTGGTGGATGGTTGAGCGTATAAAGTCAAAGAACATCCACGGGGCAAGAATCCTTGCGTATTTCCCTGCATCTGCCCAGGCGCTTCCGAAAACAAAACCGATAAGCCAGGGGCCTAAAGTCATAAGTACCACCAGGACGGGGAAAGCTATTGCTGCTGAGGTTTTAATGGTCTTAACCACAGGGCGGATAAGATTGCCGTCCTTCTGGAACTGTTCCGAAGCTTCTTTGTAGAACACCTGTCCAATGGATATGCCCACCAGCCACATCGGTGCCTGCAAGAGCCGGAGAGACAGGGAATACAAGCCAAGCACCGACGAGGTGAAGAATATCTTGATAAGGTAAACGATGCCGTACGATTGTACCATCTCAATGATCACCTGGGGTGTGTTTGAGAGGGGAAGGTAAGAGTAGCGTCCCGCCAGGTTCCTTTGTGCTGTATAACTAAGGTGGCGGAGATCTCCCCGGTACCGGAAATAAAAAACAAAGAGAAAAAACAGGACCACCGCAAGAAATCCCGAGAAATTCCCCAGCCACAACCCCAGGGCCCCGAATCCTGCATACCCCACGAGAAGTGTCGGGATATTGTTCCCTGCTGAGGTCAGTATCTTGGAATAAGCAAGGAGCTTGTATTCTTTACGGTGGTTGTACCATTGCTGAAACACACTGCTTGCAGCCATCAGGAAGATAAGGGCAGGGAAAAGGTAGATCCATCGCCTGTATACAGGGCTGAATATCAGCCCGGGGAGAAATATCCTGTCAACCAGAAGTAAGGCCGCAGTTGAGAAAACCGAAACAAACAAGGCAATGACAAGGGAAAGGAATGCGAGGTTGACCGATTCGCTGTTCTCCTTCGGGAGGATTACAGCCATCTCGTACCTGAGTGTGGCCACAAGTCCTATCCCCCCCGCAATAGAGATAAGAAAGGTAAACGCCCCAACGTCTGAGGGAGAATAAAGGCGTGTAATCAGAGGGGCTGCAAGAAACGAGATGAGCTGAGCAACGGAAGTGCCCGCCACCAGTTTAGAAATATTTTTAAAGTAGTCGGACCGGTTTTCCAGGTATTTCAGCATGATGCAAAGATTGCATAAAATAAAACATCATCAAAACCATCTTATGAAATATCAACATGCGGCTGTTCAATGAATTTCAGTGTCATGAAGACAATGACCTGTTTATACCTTATCTTTACGACATATACTTAGTAGTTGACTACCATTACCAATTATTGCTTTTTTTCAACCCCTTGAGCATCTATCTTTGTTTTTAAATTCATTACCCATGAAAACCATTCACCTAAAAAGATTTGCTTTTACCGTCGGAGTAATGATCCCGGTAATGCTTGTTGTTTGCTTGTCTTCCTGCAAAAAAAACAGCGGAAATGACAATTCAACCCCTCAGACGATCGACCAGATACCCTTCCCTGCGACATTTGACTGGGCAACGGCAAGGGATGTGAGCTTCCAGATAACGGCCCTTGACAACACAGACGCCCCGATTCCTTCGGTAAGGTTCGATATTTACACAACAAGCCCTGAGCAGGGGGGGATTTTACTGCATAGCGGGATAACAGACGCAAACGGGCAGGTAAAATTCACAAGGCCGGTTCCGACCTACCTGACCGAGCTGTGCATCACTAACAAATATGTAGGGCTACTGTACCAGAAGACCGTTCCTGTGACAGGCAATGCAATTGTATGCACATTTGGCGGCAAGACCCCTAATCCCGGGAAGAAGAAATCGGCCGAAGGTCTTATTCCTACAGGCATTCCGAAGGTCTGGGTGTTGGGAACTTATACTTCAGTTGGAGCGCCGAACTACCTGGAATCTGTGAATGATGTTGTTTCGGCTTCTCTCCTGAACGACATCAATGCCTCTTTCCCTGAAGGTCAGAACGTTGCGAATAGTCATCCCCAGTACCTGACAAGCACAAACGAGACAAACCTACCATTAAGGGAACAATGCGATGTATGGATCACTTATATCAGTTCATACTGCGGATTTCACAATATCGTAGGGTTCTTCACATTCAATACAAATAATCCGCCCTCGAATCCAAGCCAGATCGATTCCATCAAGGTCATCTGGCCCAATGTAGCATTGACAGGCAATAGTGGCGGATTGGCTACGGGAAACAAGGTGTACCTGGGAAGGTTCCCTGCCGGCAAATCTCTCGGCTGGGTCATCTTTGCCAATGGCTGGAACGGATCAACCATTACCACCGGTCAGTGGACATTTTATTCGATTGACAACCTCAACCCCGAAACGAACCCCAACCTGAAAAGGCATACTATCCTGTTAAGGGATCCGGGGCGGCACCAGGTCCTGTTCGCTTTTGAAGACTGGAAACGCGACGAAGGTTCCGATTCCGACTTCAACGATAACGTTTTTGATGTAACAGCAACCCCTGTTTCGGGTGTTAATACCGATAATATGCCCAATATCGATAACACCCGTCCCGACCGCGACCATGACGGTGTATGCGATAATGATGATGATTTCCCTGACGATCCGACAAAATGCTTTCACAATTATTATCCCAGCAGCACGGGGTATGGCTCTCTGAGTTTTGAGGACCTCTGGCCGGGGAAAGGGGATTATGACCTGAACGACCTCGTGGTCAGCTATCGCTTTGATCAGATCACAAACAACCTCAATAAAGTTGTTGAGATAAAAGCAACGCTCAGCACAGAAGCCATGGGGGCCTCCTTCCATAACGGATTCGGCATCTTGCTTCCCGTTCCCTGGAACAAAATTGCCAGTGTGACAGGGACATCGCTGCAGCACGGCACCATCAGCCTGAACCCGAATAATACCGAATCGGGTCAGACCAATGCAGTCATCATTGCCTATGATGATGCGTATGACAGACTGAAGCCTATAGATCCCGGATGCGGCATCGGCTCAAATACGACCCTTGGCTGTCCCTATGTCACTCCGGATGTGTTGAATCTTGACATCACCCTGACGGAACCCATTGCGGTGGGTACTATAGGAACCCCGCCTTACAACCCCTTCATTTATGTCAACCAGGACCGCGGCAGGGAAGTCCATCTCCCCGACAAACCGCCGACGGATAAAGCAAACCAGACTTACTTCGGCACAATGGATGATAACAGCAATCCTGCAACCGGAAGGTATTATAAAACTTCCCTCAACCTGCCCTGGGCCTTCAACCTGGCGGAGAAATTCAGCTACCCCATCGAAAAAGCCCCCGTCAATACGGCATACCTGCATTTCGTGCAATGGGCGCAAAGCAACGGGACTTCGTATACCGACTGGTATAACAATACAGCTTCAGGATACAGGGATAATTCGAAAATATATACACATTGACCATAAAGGTTCACCGAGCAATAAAAAAGGGTTTCAACTTTCAGGTTGAAACCCTTTTTTATTTGTGGGAGCAACAGGATTCGAACCTGTGACCCTCTGCTTGTAAGGCAGATGCTCTGAACCGGCTGAGCTATGCTCCCTTAATTCGAGGGTGCAAAAGTACGATTTTTTTTCATATCCCAAAAGCACAGTCTATAATTTTCGATCTAAATAATTCTCGTTACATTTGTTTGCCATTCTTAATTTCCTTTACATTGAAGCCATTACAAATTCGGCCATGGGTTTGTTTTACCTGCATACTGATGATCCTTACGGCCTGTAATGTCACTAAAAACCTCGGGCCAAAGGAATACCTTCTCATACAGAATAAATTCAAAATCAATACGATGAAGGTGACTTCGGATGACCTTAGCGGGTACCTCCAGCAGCAGCCGAATAAAAAATTATTCGGCCTTTTCAGGTCTAATATTGCATTATACAATTGGGGCTGCAAAGGAAAAGACAGCAAATTCAAAAAGTGGCTTAGGAATACTGCAGGGGCAGCGCCTGTTTTACTTGACACAAGCCTTGCCGTTATAGCATGCAAACAAATGACGATTTACCTTGCCAATAAAGGGTATTTCAATTCGACAGTAAGGGATTCCATCGTTATTAAAAAGAAAAAAGCAAGTGTCCATTACCATGTTAAAACCACCACTCCTTATAAAATCAAAAAACTGGAATATGCCATACCTGATACTCTTGTCGCCAGGTTTATATATAAGGATACCGCCAAATCCCTGATAAAGCCAGGTATGAATTTCGATGCTTACAAACTTGACGATGAACGAACGCGCATTGCTATTAATCTCAATAATAAAGGGTTTTACAGGTTCTCGACAAACTATATCGCTTACCGTGTCGACAGCACGATTGGCCAGCGTAAAATGGATGTAACCATTGAAATCACCGACCCGGTTGTTCCTTCAGTCGACGACCCGGCCATGATGGTTGCGGTTCCCCATAAACGCTATTACATCAACCGGATGTATATCTATCCCGAGTTCGACCATCTCGCAGGTGATTCCATTCGTTACGACACACTACTTACCGAGTTTGAAGGACCAAAAAAAGAAAAATCGAAGTATAGTTATTATTTCCTTTACGACACTAAAATGTCGATCAAGCCCCGCACCATCACCCAGTCGATTTTTGTGGAGCCTGGAAGTTATTACAGCCTTGACCTTGTCAACGAAACATACAGCCGCCTCGCCGGTCTGCAGGTATTCAAGTATATCAATCTTCGTTTTGCCCCTTCGGAATCAAAAAGGGATACAACCAAAAAGAATGCCGATCCCATTGATTGCCGTGTGCAGCTTTCAAGGTCACCGGGACATGCTTTCACTGTTTCCACCGACGGTACAAACTCAGCCGGCGCTTTCGGATTGCAGGGCGGGCTAACCTACTCGAACAGGAATATATTCAGGGGTGCTCAGCTTCTCAGGATAGGCCTCAGCCTTTCGGCCCAGACCCAACCTCCCCTTTATGACAGCTTGCCAAAAAAGTTATTTAATGTTCTCGAAATCGGGCTCAGCGCCAGTCTTACCTTCCCCCAGTTTCTATTCCCGATAAAACCTGAACATCTGCCAAAAAAAATGAAACCGAAGACGACGATCAGCATCGGGTATAATTTCCAGAGGCAGCAGGACTACGACCGTCATATCACCAATATGACGTTTGGATATACCTGGGTCCAGAACAGCCGGCTCAGCCAGACTATCAACCCCGTTGAAATCGCCCTTGTGAAAGTCTTCGGAGACGAATATTTCGATGCGTACCTGAACTCCCTCACCGACCAGAGGTTAAAATACCAATATACCGACCATCTTGTCGCCGGCTTGAGGTACACACTTCAGTACACCAGCCAGAAATTGAACCGCCTCGATGATTATATCTATTTAAGGACGAACTTTGAAACAGGCGGGAATCTTTTATATGGCATTGATAATCTTGTGAAAGCTCCAAAAAACAGTGAGGGTTATTATACGCTGCTTAATATTCAATACGCCCAGTATGTGCGCCCCGATTTCGATATCCGGTATTATGAGAAAATAAGCAAACAGCATACCATTGTATACCGCTTCTATACCGGTATTGGCATCCCTTATGGAAATTCCATTGCGCTACCCTTTGAAAAAGCTTTTTTCGCAGGCGGGGCCAACGATCTCAGGGGGTGGAAGATGGGTTACCTCGGACCCGGAAGTTATCATAATGACACTACTGCCGGGAATTACAACCAGTTTGGCGACATGCAGATCGAAGCTAATATGGAATACCGTTTCCCTATATACAAAGTGTTTAAGGGCGCCTTGTTTCTTGACATGGGTAATGTTTGGCTGATTAAACCCTCAACAGACCTTCCGGGGGGAGTGATAACCCTGTCAACATTCCTGCCCGATATAGCTATCGACGCAGGCATTGGTCTCAGGCTCGATTTCAACTTTTTTATGATCCGTCTTGACCCGGCAATCCCAATCCGCGTGCCCTGGTATCCCCAGGGACAGCGCTGGTATTTCAACAAAATGCAATTACAGGATATCGTTTGGAATTTCGGGATAGGCTACCCGTTTTAATAATAAGTATTACTTTAGCAAATATTTAGCAATTCAGGATGTCGAACAAGATATTAACGTATATAAGGTATTTTCAGGATTACGCTAAATATAAGGAATACGGCATTTTTTTTACTGCAATCGGCTACCAGCTTTTCAAACGCCCTTTAAAGAAATCGGGAGAATATACCAGCAGTCTCGGTAAGTTTTATGTAAGAAAAGGGACTATTGATTTTCAATTCGCGAACTATGCTTACGAATGGGAGGTCAAGCAATTTTTCCTTAAGCATTACAAGGAGTATTCGGTATTCCTCGACATAGGTGCAAACATCGGTATTTACAGCATCCTGATGGCTCAGAAGGGCTTAATTTGTCATGCATTCGAGCCTATGCCCGAAAACTACCAGGCCATGCTAACGAACATAAGCCTGAATAATCTGGAGGATAACATCCGCAGTCATAATTATGCATTAGGATGCGAGGATTGCAGCAGCGAATTTATTTTTGAGAAAGTCAATACAGGGGCATCAAGGCTTGCCACCCAGGTTTCCGAATACAAGGGTCCTAAGAACAGTAAAGAGATCATAAATTTAAAGATCTTCAGGCTGGATGCCATTACGGCCGGGCTTGGGATTTTACATGACGAAAAAATTCTGATCAAAATGGATGCCGAGGGTATGGAGGATATGATTTTACTCGGAGCCATAGAGTTTCTCAAAAGCCACAGGAACATACTCCTGGTCATGGAAAAAAAGCATCAGTCCATTGACAGGTTAAATGAGCTTCTTGCTCTTACAGGCGAGTATGAATGCCTGCCGGTCGACAAATACAATGTCGCTTACCGGAAAAAGTCCTGATCCCTCCATAAACGAAGCGCCCTTTCATTTCACACCATAAAAAAAGACCGCCCTTTCGAGCGGTCTTTTTAACCATCAATCAATTTTCTGCTTATTGTATTACAACTTTCTGGGTCGAAACCTGTCCGTTGCATTCAATCCTTAAGAAATAAACACCGGCTTTAATATTGCTGGTATTAAGCTGTGCAGAGGAAGCGTCTACTGATTTCTCAGCAACCTTCTGGCCCATGATATTCATGAGGGTTAACTTGTCGATCGTGCGATCGGCAACCACCTTCAGGTAATCATGTGCTGGGTTCGGGTAAATATTGGCAACGATAGCTGAAGCATCGTTGATACCGAGAGTTGATTTAGTTA
The DNA here is from genome assembly GCA_026391755.1 of Bacteroidota bacterium. Lineage (GTDB taxonomy): Bacteria > Bacteroidota > Bacteroidia > Bacteroidales > FEN-979 > CAIRDP01. Next base: position 6,796 of record JAPLDN010000160.1, on the reverse strand, counting down.
CTGTAGCAATGCAGAACTGACCATCAACATTGGGATAAACCGTATTATAATAAGCTCCGTCGGAATTGTCAAGAGTATAGGTAACAGTATATTCCTTGTTTTCGGTTGCACTCCATCCCCTGAGAGTAATTGGATCGCCTGCCCTGAATCCTTCGCCGGTTGATAAGGCCATGAAAGCCGGAACCGGGTTGTCAAATTTACCTGTCTGGGAAACGAGTTTTGTTGCACCAACAAGTTTATCACCTGCAAATGCAGCAATTTCATCGCCTGCAACAAAATCGGTTGTCCTGACATATATTGTAAAGACATTGTCGGCTGCATTACCGCTGACCCTGAAATGGCTTGCAGTGTAATCTTCCTGGTTCAATTCAGCTGATTTCGTGGCATGTAACCTGAAGTTAGGTGTTGCATTTGCTGTAACAAGGAACTGATATCCTTCTCCGGGGATAATACTTCCGATATTATTCACGAGGGAGCCGCTGATATTCCAGAACATACGGCCTGCTGAATTTTTAATATACAATGTAAACGCAGGATCTAAAAGTCCTCCAGTAAGTAATTCAGAGAAGGCAGTTGCAGCATTTACCGGGCTGCTTAAAAGATTGCCCACCATGAAAAAGGAATTCGGATTACCAACATTATTCAAAGCAATAACTGTTGCTGGGTCAATCCTGGTGCCTTGAATTGTAAGAGTTGTTGTAGAATTCATTGTGAATATATACCCTTCGGTATTTACCCATGCACCGATATTGTTTGTCCAGGTTCCGGGAACAACTGGTGGTCCTGCACTATAACCGGTAACCAGGAAAGACAAACCTGCTGTATTTTTAATCGTCTGTATTTTACTTCCCGTGTTAGCACTGCCGTTTCCATTCTGGCTTGACAACTTTGAGGCAGGAATAATGCTTGCCATGTCAGTTGTGTTGTGCACAATATAAGAAGAGATCCAGTTAATCCCCGGGTTCAGGTTTATGATCTGCTGAACTGCGGCAGGATTCTGAGCGGTAAAATTAAGCGTTACCGTTGTGTAATAAGTTGCCGAGAGCAAGTCAGGACATGCATCATGATTAGTCCAGCTACTGGGGGTTTCAACTGTGAAATTATTTAGGAAGAATTCAGTACCTGAACTTTTCTGCCAGCATTTGAATGTATAAGGATTACCGGCTGTAAACCCTGTAGTTCCTGAAACCCACCTGAATGCGATCATGTCATGGCTCAGGGCAGTACCTGGCGTGAGGCCGCTGGTAATTACATAAGTGCCGCATGGGAAACCATTTGTATTATCGAGTATCTCTATTTCATCGCCAATGGCCATATCTGCTCCGTCAATCTTGGCCTGGGAAAGATAGACAGTCCATGTTTTGGAAGGATCTCCGCTAACCGGTGTAAAATGACCAGTGTAAGCATTGAGGGTAAGAAGAACGCCTGTTGTGGGAAGACCACCTGCAACAACTGCAGCGCCATTGCCAGAAGTAAATCCGGCTTTTGTTGCAGCCAGGGTATATGATCCATCAGATAATCCGGTAATGGTAAAACCGCCATACATATCTGTCAAAGCTGTAGCTCCTCCGGGGGTGAGAGTAACAGTGGCATTGCCTATGCCGGCTCCGGTACCTGCCAGTACAACATGACCTGAGATCGAACCTGAAGGTGTAAGAGCAACATTTGAGACGACGGGTGGAACTGTATAAACCACTGTAACATTAGCAGTTACGTAGCCTGCGCGGGTCACTGTAATAATGTATGTGCCGGGAGTTACGGTCGGATCGGTAGTATAATCACCGGCAATACCTGTTGTCAGAGTATATAAAAGAGTTCCGCCTTTGCTGATTTTAACAGTTGCGTCATTAATAACGGCAAGTGAAGATGCATCCGTTACATGAATTGTAACCAAAAAAGGCAGGCCTGTTGTAAAGTCCAGGCTGGTTTCGCTATGTGTATAGATACCAGTAGGAGGAAAGGTATTAAATAGATAACTTACTCCATCGATATTGGAGCGAACAGGAGTTACAACGGCAGGACTGACTAAAGGAGCTCCATGCACCCATAATTGATATGAGGATGCAGCACCCGGTGTGTAACCTGCAGGTAAACCTGCTCCGGATAAAGTTGAATAGGAAATTAAGTTGTTGGTCGGATCGAAAACATTACTGGTAACGAGCCCGCCATTAAATATCATCAGGCCAACGCATTTAACGCCATCAAAAACTCCAATCTGGTCTCCGTCAACAAGATTTATACCATCAAGAGTGGCGCTTGAAAGGAACTGCTCCCATAATGGGAATGCCCCGTTGCCCCCGTTAAAGCCAAATTTATTAAAAACAAGGGTTAGTGCAATCCCGGCCTGAGTTGCAGTATAATGTATGGACGGAGCACCATAATAAAGTGCTGCTGATGCCCTAACGACATAAGAATCAGCTCCCGAGATCGGTAATCCCGTGAAGGCATAATTCCCGGCTGCATCAGTATATGCGGGGTAAGTTCCGACGATAAAGCCAGTGACACCGCTAAATCTCTGTGCTGTAACTAATACGCCGGCTGGAGGTGTAGCAATTGTGTTGGCTGGATTTGCTCCAGTCGTGGTTACAGTCAAACTCCCCGAGAGGTTGATTACCGCGGAGAATGCCGAACCGCTTAGCAGTATACCGGCCATAGCCAGAAACACTGCCAATAATTTGAATTTTTGTAATTGTTTTTTCATATGATTGATGGTTTAAAATTTCATATTTAATTATGAAAAAAGTTTATACACTTTTTCGATTATACAAATATAAAACAAGATTTTAAACTATGCAAGTATGTGTGTATATAAATTTGGTAAGTGTAGCTATTTTTAAGGTAAGTGTGAAAATAATTATTGCTGACAAAAAAAAGGGGGGGGCGGCCATGACAGTCCCCTTATCACCTACCAACAGAGTAAATTTAGCAAATAGAGAATCCTATAACCTTGAAGGAAGATTAATTCTGCTGAATTGAGTTAATATTCTGTACAGCGATCAGCTTATCGCACTGGGCAGCTCCAGGCCGGTAATACACGTAAACGGTATACATATGCGGAGTCTCCCAGTGATTGCCTTCAACCAGGGATTCATCCCCCACCGTTTTACCTTTCTTTAAGATGACGTAAATATAATTATAATACCCTTGTTTCACGAAAAGACTGATCTCATAGCGTCTCGCGGTATCATTGAAGTGCAGCCTGCTCTGTGCATCCATCCTCCAGTTTGTAAGAGCTCCGATAAGATAAAAATCCCCATCGGTGAACTTCACAGGAAAGGGAAGGAAAAAATGCACCAGGGCATAGTCGGATTCAATATTAAGATTCGTTGCATTGACTTCATTTTTAATGAGATACCTTCCACCAATATCCTTATTGTAAACATAGTTCTTATAGGTCCTGGGTTTGTCTTCCAGCAAAAGCACCTGGTTCACAGTGTCATAAAAAATTTTATCAATCCGCTCGGTCTGGTAAATGAGGCTTTTAATATCAAAGTTGCGGTACGGACTGCCCCCGTTAAATACATTGTTTTCGTCATAACGGTAATCCAGTTCGTCGCCCCTAACAAATCTCGGATAGATGTTAACCAAGGCGTTATCCCAACGGTCATCCTGCTGGACAACAACTTTTAACTCACGCTTCAGATCCGTTACCCTGAATCCGTTCAACCTCACTACAAAATCTATCTGCTGCTTTGTCAGATGCTCATCGGTTTTCGACCCCTGCTGCACAGATCCTTCAATTGTGATATTGGAGACTTCAACAACCATAAATCTCCGTGTAAACACGGGGTTGGCCGGATCGTCGTCATATACAATCAGCAAATAGTTCCCTGATATCTTCGGGGCCATGTTCGTCGAAGGGAAATTTGCGGAATAATGCACATACCTGATGGTAGTATTGATGGAATACTGAAAATCATTGATATTCTCTTCAGTGTATCCGCTGATATACTCCGAAGGACTGAGTTCTGAAGACGTGGTCCAGTCGGCTTCGCAATGTCTGATTGTATATTTATACGCCTTTGACTGCACATCCAGGTCATCAAAATCGAGAGCCAGTTTTTCAGTTGAGTTCAGCTGGAATATGGGGGAAGACAATTCGAAGCCCTGCTTGTACAGTTGAACCGTATGTATTCCCGGATCGTAGGTTACATTTTCATTAGGGAAACCGCCTGCGTGGCAGATGCTGCCTGAGATGGCAAGAAATGACGGAATTAAAAAGAAAGAAATATTTCTCATGAGCCGGATAAGAAATGTTCATGCCTTGTACCCGGCAAATGTACAATTTCTACAGCTGAAAATACTCGGGAACGCTCACCAAGGCTTTTTCCAATACTTTCACGAGCTGAGATGAAGTTTCATCGCGGATGAATTTCTCCCTGAAATCAACTTCCTGATAGAGTTTCTTCAGGGAAGGATGTGTCGCTGCAGGTTCAACCCTGATCTTCTTAAAATTTGACTGCATGGCCCAATCGACAGCAACTTCGAGTAAATTATTGCTCCATTTCAGGAATGCCGTCGATGACCTTACATAGAATTTCTTTATCTCAACAGTATTATAGTTCGCTTTTTTCAATGCTATAAAGCCGATGCTCTGGTTGTTGGATTTAAGCAGAAATCCAACACCTTTCGGCATTTTATAGATCTCCCTGATCGAAGCCGATTCACGAAGCAATTGCTGGTAATCCAGCTCAAAATCCATTGCGGTTGCAAATTCTATCGAAAGCTCTTTCATATCAAGAAAGTCCTTATCTCTTATTACCGGGGTGATCTGCCATGGGCCATTATTCGGAGTACTCATTGTTCCTTTTTTTGAATGTGCTAAATTCCTTTGTCTGTTTATATCCAGATTATGAATTTTCTGCTAATTTATTCCTGCAGTAGAGTAATTGCAAGCTCAAAAAGGTAAGTGTGGGGGTATTGTTAGTAAGTGTGTATGAAAACCGGGATGGCGTGATAGCGGGATAACTGGATAACTGGATAACTGGATAACTGGATAGCGGGATGAGGGGATCAGATGATCCTGCGCCTGAACTCGGCGATAACAACTGCCGCTGCAACGGCAGCATTCAGGGATTCGGCTTTACCGTTGCCTGATGATCCGAATGACGGAATAAACAAGCGGTCTGTAACAAACGGAGCAAGTTCCCCTGAGATCCCGTGGGCCTCGCTTCCTATGACGATGATGCCGTTCTCAGCAAGTGGCCTGGTATAAACCGGATCACCCTGCAGAAATGTACCGTAAACAGGCATCCTGCCTTTCATTGTTTCAAGCAGCCCCGGAAGATCTGTATAAACCACGTTTACTCTTGCCACCGATCCCATGCTTGCCTGCACAACCTTGGGGTTGTATAATTCCACGCATTGTTCCGAACAAATGACATTCCTGATCCCGAACCAGTCGGCAATCCTTAACATGGTCCCGAAATTCCCGGGATCGCTGATGCTTTCGAGCATAAGGGAGAGGCTATTTTGCAAGCCCGGGAAAACTCGCTCAACCGACTCCTCATCATGCATTTCTATGGTATAACCGTATCCCGGCGGGATCTTAACAACAGACAGTACCGGGCTCGGACTTGTAAGTGAAGTAATCCTTTCCATGTCTTGTGGATCAGCCTCAAACACCGCTATATTGCGCCGCCTGATCAGTTCCAGGTTTGCGACGATCCACTGGCTTTCGGCATATACCCCGGCAATCCCGTACTGACTTTCGATCAAATCGGTAACCAGGGTATTGCCCTCGGCAATAAATTCCCTGTATTCATCCCTGTACTTCTTGATCTTCAGGGCATTGATATGTTTAACCTGGCTATTTGAAAGCATAAAAAAAATCCCGGATCTGATCCCGGGATAAAGTTAAAAAATTTGTTGATCCATCATCTGACATCTGACATCAGATATCAGATATCAGATATTATTCAGCAAACACCTCGAACTTGATCTCAACATGAAGATCCTTATGCAGGGTAACTTTTGCTTTATAGATTCCAAGTTCCTTGATATGTTCATGGTCAACATGGATCTTGCGGCGGTCAACTTCGAAATTGAACTGGTCCTTTAAAGCCTGGGCAACCTGGAGGGCGTTCACCGATCCGAAGATCTTTCCGCTCTCGGCAGCCTTAGCGCCTATCTTCACAGTTATATTGCCCAATGCCTTTGCAAGCTCTTCGGCACTCTTGAAGATCTTCTCTTCCTTATGTGCCCTCTGCTTCATAGTCTCGGCAAGGATCTTTTTATTTGTCTCAGTTGCGTTGATTGCAAGCCCTTTTGCGATCAGGTAATTACGTGCGTAACCGGGTTTAACATTTACCTTGTCGTTCGCATATCCCAAATTGGGAACATCCTGTTTTAAAATAACTTCCATCGTTCTTCCCTCCTATTTTAACATGTCAGCAACGTAAGGTAATAAAGCCAGGTGGCGGGCGCGTTTCACGGCCTGTGCCACTTTCCTCTGGTACTTGGTCGAGGTGCCGGTTATACGGCGGGGAAGGATCTTCCCCTGCTCATTGATAAACTTGAGCAGGAAGTCTGCATCCTTGTAATCGATATACTTAATACCGCTTTTCTTGAAACGGCAGTATTTCTTCTTTTTGGTATCTACCGCAATAGGGGTTAGATATTTTATTTCGCCTTGTTGTTGTGTAGCCATTTTTACTGATTTTTTAAATTATTCCTGAACTTCCTTTTCCTTCTTCTTATCTCTTGATTTCGCACGTTTCTTCTCGCTGTAAGCAAGAGAATGTTTGTCGAGAACGATCGTAAGAAAACGAAGGATGCGTTCATCACGTTTAAAGGT
>JAPLDN010000312.1 GCA_026391755.1 Bacteroidota bacterium | reverse complement strand
CCCGTTTTTCAACAGCCATTCAAGGATCTCTTTATTCCCCTTGAGGGTTTCACCAAAGGCCAGCCATATTTTTGAGGGATAGTATAGCATGTACGAATTTTGTCAGATGTCAGATGTCGGATTTCTGATGTCTGACATCCGACATCTGAATAACTAATCATATACTTTCACTTCCAAACCTTCTTGTCTTGCACGAACAGCAATCCGTTCCAATTCCTCCCTCCCGATCTTCTCAAGCCCATGCGCAGGGGTAGCCCTTGCAATAGGGTATATCATGACTGCTTTCGGGCGGATGACCTTAAGGTGTCCTATCCATTCCCCCACTTCCCGTGCGGTGGTATTGTCCACAGTTGCGCCATTATAAACCCCTTTCAGGAACATGCTCTGTATGATCAGGTTCCCCTTGAATTTTTCCAGGTCGCTGATCATCCTGGCAAAATCAAAAGATTCAACGGGATTGTTCAGGACCCTGAAAGTCTTTTCGGTGCCGGCATCCAGCTTAAGGATATTATTATCCAGTTTTAGCAGGGCTTCAAATACCGAAGGGTCATGGATACGGCTTGCGTTGCTCAGGACACATACTTTTGAATGAGGGGAATACTGGTTCCTCAGCCTTGTTGTATCATCGACGATCCCGCTGAATTCAGGATGCAGCGTAGGCTCTCCGTTCCCTGCATAGGTAATGGCATCGGGCAGGTAATTTTTCTTTGCAAGCTCTTTAAGTTTTTCTTCCAGGAAGGAGGCTACAATGGCGCGTGTGGGTAGCTCCATACCTTCCCGGGCCGGGGCAGGGGTCCATCCGCATTCACAATAAATACAATTGAACGAACAGAATTTACTGTGCAAGGGAAGCAGGTTGATCCCCAGCGAGAGACCAAGGCGGCGGCTGCGCACAGGCCCGAAAATCACATCATGGAACAGGAAAGGCATAGTAAGGGATTCGGTACTGCAAAATTCCACATTTTCCCCGGACTTACCTACTGCAAGTGGAAAATGATTATTTTTAATGCCTGAACTCAGGATTTTTGACAACGTTATCCGATATAAAACAACCCATCAGGGAGCATATAGAAAGCTTTGAGAAAAGCTTCATGGCTTCGATGAAGAGCCCGGTCCCCCTGCTGGATACCGTAACCCGGTACATTCTCAAACGCAAAGGCAAGCAGATGAGGCCTATGTTTGTCTTTCTCTCGGCCGGACTTCACGGGCCAATCAATGAAAGCACGTATACCGCCGCTTCCATGATAGAACTGCTGCATACCGCCACCCTGGTGCACGACGATGTTGTGGACGACTCGAACCTGAGGCGGGGATTCTTTTCCATCAATGCCTTATGGAAAAATAAAATTGCCGTGCTGGTAGGGGATTACTTATTGTCGAAGGGGCTGCTTGTTTCTTTGGAGAAAGATGAATTCCGCCTTCTCAAAATCGTCTCTGATGCAGTGAGGGAAATGAGTGAAGGCGAGCTTTTACAGATCGAAAAGGCGCGCAGGCTGGATATAGAAGAAGAAGTTTATTTTGAAATTATTCGTAAGAAGACGGCCTCGCTCATTGCCTCCTGCTGTGCTACCGGGGCTGCTACTACCACCAATGACCGCGATATCCAGCAGAAGATGTGGCAGTTTGGTGAACTGGCCGGTACCGCCTTCCAGATCAGGGATGATCTTTTTGATTACGAAAAGCATAATGCCACTGGCAAACCCGGCGCTGCCGATATAAGGGAGCAAAAAATGACATTACCCCTGATCTACCTTCTTAAACAATCGGCCAGGGGCGTAAAACGCCATATCATCAGCACGGTAAAGAATCATCATAATGATCAGAAACGTGTTGCTGAACTGATCGCAAAAGTGGAATCGGCCGGCGGACTGAAATATGCCCATGAAAAAATGCTTGAATACCGGGGCAGGGCTCTCGATATCCTCGAAGGATTCCCTGATAATGAATACAGGAAATCTCTTAAGCAGCTGCTGATGTATTCTACTGAAAGAGAGAAATAAGACCGTGAACCGGTTCACGAGTCACGGTTCACGGTTCTATGCTTTCCTCAAAGTAAACCCGAACGTTGTTCCCACGCCAACCGTGCTTCGCACATTGATTGTTTGCTGGTGGGCTTCGATGATGTGTTTTACGATAGCGAGACCCAGGCCTTTGCCTTTACCCGAGACTTCCCGGCCCCGTGGGGTACGGTAAAAGCGTTCAAAAACCCTGGGGAGGTCGTCCTGGTCAATGCCGATGCCGTTGTCGGTAACTTCAACAAGTATGTTCTCGTCCATATCAAAGAAGCTGATCTTGGTGCGACCATTCTGATCTAAGCCATAGCGGATCGAATTATCAATAATATTTGTGAGAACCTGGCGGATCTTGTCCCGGTCGGCATGGACCCACATGGTCTTGTCAGGCTGGTTTATCAGTACCTGGATTTCCTTCTCGTGTGCTTTCATTTCAAGCATCTCAACTACTTCATGGGTCACGGCAACTATATCAAAGCGGACTTTGTTCAGGTACATCTGTCCTGACTCAAGCTGGGCGATCTCTCCAAGATCTTCAACGATTTTTATGAGCCTTTCCACGCTGACTTCTGTTCGCCTCAGGTACTCCTTATTGATGCTGGGATCATCCAATCCGCCCTCCAATAAAGTGGAAACATAACCCTGGACATTGAACAAAGGGGTTTTCAGCTCATGGGAAACATTGCCGATAAAATCTTTGCGGTATTCCTCAAGCTGTTTCAGGCGTTCGATTTCCTTTTGTTTTTCCTCCCCCCAATCAGTCACCTCCTGTTCAACATTGTCAAGGATATTCCGGTTTGAACGAATCCCCTTGCGGTCGGTTTTCTGAGTTTTTATGCTGTAAATCGACTTATAGATCAGGCGGATCCTTGAATAGATAAACTTATCCACAGTATACCGGAAGAAAAAGTAGGTCCCGGCAAACAGCAATCCGCCGGTTACGAAAAGCATGCCATACATTGCAAATCCTTCCAGCGATGCAGGATACAGGATCCAGGATGAGAAAAAGAACAGTATAATATACCCGGCAGTTACAGCCGAAGCATTCAGCAGAGAAAGCACACGGGGGTCATGAAATTTCATTCCTCATCATATTTATATCCGACTCCTTTAATGGTTTTGATACGCTCGGTCCCGACTTTTTCGCGTATCCTCCTGATATGTACGTCAATGGTACGGTCTCCCACAATGACATTTTCTCCCCATATGCTGGTGAAGATATCTTCGCGGGTAAATACTTTATTCGGTTTGGAAACAAGCAGCTGCAGTATCTCAAATTCTTTCCGGGCCAGGATGATCTCCTCATCGTTCTTCACCACCCTGTATTTCTCCTGGTCTACTGTGAATTCTTTTGTTACAATCTTCCCTGAGATCTCGGGGATATGCCTGAATCTGCGGAGGAATGCCTGTATACGGCTGATGAGGACTTTCGGTTTAATCGGTTTGGTAATGTAATCGTCGGCCCCGGCTTCGAAACCTGCAATCTGGGAATAATCCTCTCCCCGGGCGGTCAGAAAAACGATCAGCGAATCCTGCATTCCTGGAATCTTGCGCAGCTGGTTGCAGGTTTCAATACCATCGAGACCCGGCATCATTATATCCAGAATGATCAGGTGGGGCTTATGTTCAGAAGCCTGCTCGAGCGCTTTCTGGCCGTTTTTTGCCTTCAATATCTGAAAACCCTCCTTGGCCAGGTTATACCCTAAGAACTCGAGGATATCGGCTTCGTCATCGACCAGCAGAATAATGGTATCTTTGTTTTCCATAAAGGAATTACGTTGATCCAACAAATTTATGAAATTTGCGTTACATCCTGGTAAACCGCAGCGATCATGCAAAGAACCTTACTGTTAATACTTTTCATATTACCTCTGATTGGTTATTCCCAGAAATTCAATGGCGGGGTACTGTTAGGGGGGAATGTAAGCCAGGTTGACGGGGATACTTACGAAGGGTATCACAAGATTGGATACCAGGCAGGAGCCTATGTTTACCTGAGGGTTTCACCTCATTCTTCGTTCCAGATGGAGATGGAGTATTTTCAAAAGGGGAGCCGAAGGGCTTCCAATCCCGACAGTGGGGCAGGGGATCATTCCTATTTGCTGAGGATACATTATCTTGAGATCCCGGTCTTGTATCAGTACACGTTTGCCAAAAGGTTCCAGGTTGAAGCCGGTCCGGCTTTCGATGTATTGCTCGGATCATTGGAAGAAACCGATGGCTTACCGACCACGAACACAGTTGCATTGCGGCCGGTCACTCTTAGCGGTATACTCGGTTTCAGCTGCTATATTTCACACCATCTCAAGGCCGGTTTCCGTTTCAACTACTCCCTGCTTTCGATTCGTGTGCCGGCCGATCCGGAGCCTCCCGGTTACAGGCATATTCTCTTTGAGACCGGGCAGTATAATAATGTATTATCTTTGACGTTTTCCTGGGATTTTAAGAAGTTCGAATTTTAAAGTAAATAAAGGAATCAGGGTTTGAACACTAAACTGATCATAGGTATCACAGGGGCTTCCGGTTCTATATACGGAAAGCTGCTTCTTGAGAAACTGGTCGGGCTGAGCAGGCAGCTGAAAGACGTTTCGGTGGTGTTTTCAAACAATGCAAGAAAGGTGTGGGAGTTTGAGTTAGGCCCGATTGAACTTGCATCCCTGCCATTCACTATATATAAGCCCAATGATTTCTTTGCGCCCATGGCCTCGGGTTCTTCAGGATACACCGCCATGATCATCTGTCCCTGCTCCATGGGAACCCTCGGCCGCATTGCTTCAGGCGTGTCGGACGACCTCATGACCCGCGCCGCGGATGTTATTTTAAAGGAAAAAAGAAAGCTTGTTCTCGTACCGCGTGAGGCCCCGTACAACCTCATCCACCTGAACAATATGAAACTCCTTGCCGAAGCAGGTGCTGTCATTTGCCCGGCTTCGCCATCCTATTACTCAAAGCCGGCAACTATAAATGAGGTTGTTATGACGGTTGTTGACCGGGCGCTGACCCTTGCGGGACTGGAGGTGGACAGCTATCAGTGGGGAGAGAAGAAGTGATAAGTGACACATTCATAATGTTCCTCATCAGATGCTCGTAGCCTTTTTCCTCAACGGAAGTCCCTGCAAAAATCAGGTCGAATTGTTCCCGGCTGAGGTCTAACCAGTCTTTTCTGCGCATTTTAAAAAGGGCTTCGTGGGGATGAAAATGTGTTTCCAAGGTGGGTGTAGCGAAACGGTTGTACGGACAAACATCCTGGCATATATCGCAGCCGTAGATCCTTCCTTTTAAATTCCTGAGGACCTCCCCGGGCATTACGGCATTTTTAACAGAGGTACAATAGGTAATGCATCTGCTGATATCGAGCTGGTAAGGCCTGTCAATTGCCCCGGTAGGGCAGGCGTCCATGCATCTGCTGCAACTTCCGCAATGATCTGTCTCGGCCGGGTCAGGTTCCAGGTCCAGTGTAGTAAGGATAATTCCAATGTAGAAATACGAACCAGCCTTTGGATTGATGAGAATCGTATGCTTTCCCTGCCAGCCGACCCCGCAACGCTGGGCCCAGGCTTTTTCAAGTACAGGCCCTGAATCGACGTATATCTTTGACCGGATATCCATACCTGTTGTCGCAATAAACCTGGCCAGGGGTTCCAATCTTCTTTTTATAAAGGGCGGATATCGTTTTGCGGGTGCATACTTTGAAAGAATGAAATTATCTTCCTCGGGAATAAGTCGCGGGGGATAGTAGTTCATAAGGACTGCAATCACGGTTTTCACTCCAGAGAGCAGGAGGGAAGGATCCAGCCGCTGGGCTGCATACCGTTCAAGATAGCCCATGGCAGCCTGGCGGTGCTCGCCCAGGAATCCATCGTAGAATTTCTTAAGATTATCGAGCGGTGCAGCCGACGCAAAACCACAAACGGAAAAACCAAGGTTAATTGCTTGCTGGCGGATTTGTTCTTTCATATAGCCTTATTGCAATAGGGTTTTTCAGGAGAATTTCGAGTTCCGTAACCGAGGAATCTCCTGAAAAATCCATAAACGTAATCACGTCTAAAACAACGATCCCGGCGCCACGCCCTTGATCTTCCCGAGGTGCTTGTATGCCAGCTCTGTGGCTTCCCTTCCCCGGGGGGTTCTCATGAGGTATCCTTCCTGGATCAGGAAAGGCTCATATACCTCTTCAATGGTGCCAGCATCTTCCGACACAGCAGTGGCAATAGTAGTGAGGCCTACGGGACCTCCCCTGAACTTGTCGATGATGGTTGAAAGGATCTTATTATCCATCTCATCAAGCCCATGCTTGTCTACATTAAGCGCTTTAAGGGCATACTGGCTTATTTCAAGGTCTATCTTCCCGTCGCCTTTGATCTGGGCGAAGTCCCGAACCCTCCTTAGAAGAAGGTTCGCGATACGGGGAGTGCCCCTGCTGCGCCTTGCTATTTCCACGGATGCTGCCTGGTCAATGGGAACTTTTAAAATCTCGGCCGAGCGTTTAACAATGATATCGAGGGTCTCCGACCTGTAATACGAAAGGCGGGAATGGATTCCGAAACGTGAACGCATCGGAGCCGAAAGAAGCCCTGATCGTGTTGTAGCGCCAATGAGGGTAAACGGATTGAGCTTGATCTGGACCGAACGTGCATTCGGACCGGTTTCGATCAATATATCGATCTTGAAATCTTCCATGGCCGAATACAGGTATTCTTCAACAACATGCGACAAACGGTGGATCTCATCGATAAACAGCACGTCATGCTCTTCAAGATTGGTTAACAGTCCTGCGAGGTCACCAGGCTTGTCAATGACAGGGCCTGATGTTACTTTTATATTGACACCCAGTTCATTGGCAATAATATATGCAAGGGTGGTCTTCCCCAGTCCCGGAGGGCCATGAAGCAAAACATGATCCAGGGATTCGTTTCTCTGCTTTGCAGCCTGAACGAAAATCTTCAGGTTCTCAACAATGGATTCCTGTCCTGAAAATTCGAAAAACCCCGAAGGGCGCAATACCGCTTCGATCTCCTTCTCTATTGGACTCAGATCGTGTGAACTGGGGTCAAGATTTTCATTCATCCGTACAAAAGTAAAAAAAACACCGCTGTCAATTCAGGAATATTTTTATTACTTTTACCTTATTAATCCCTAACTCCGCTTGTATGCAACCAATTGTTGTAGCGGTTGACTTCTCTACCTCCTCAATTCACGCGATTGAGTACGCAATCCCGCTTGCAAATAAACTGAAGTGTGACATCATTCTCGTCTGGGTTGACAAATTCAGCTCAAATGAATCTCTTTATCCTGATACTTCCTCCCACAACAGGAATGAAGCCAAAAAACGCTTCGATGAGATCATCCTGCAATTCGGAAAGAAAATGAACAAAGGTTTGAAAATGGAGTTCAAACTCAGGAAAGGCAAAGTTTTTCATGAAGTCGACACCCTGGCAAAGAGTCTTGGCGCCTTGCTTGTCATCACAGGGACTCACGGCGTGAGCGGATTTGAGGAATTCTGGATCGGCAGCAATGCATTCCGCATCGTCACCTATGCATCAAGCCCGGTTATTACGGTGAGGCATGATTTTGAGATCAGGAAAAGTATGGAAAGGATCGTCGTGCCTGTCGATGGCTCTTCAGAGACCATACAAAAGCTGCCGTTTGTTGCACGCCTGGCAAAGCTGTTCAAGTCGGAAGTGCACATTGTGGCAACGCATTCCAGTCATCTGAGTTCAATCCAGAGAATTGCTGAAAAATACCTGCATATGTCGGTCGCCTATTTTCAGGCAAACGAAATCCACTGCGTGCAGGACAGCATGGTGTCGAATGATGTTACCAAAGCCCTTTTGCAGTATGCCGTGAATGTAAAAGCCGATCTCATTGCCATCATGACTGAACAGGAAACCCCTGTCAACATACTGCTTGGAGCCCAGGCACAGCAGATGATCAACCAATCATCGATTCCAATACTCAGCGTGCATCCCCAGGAACATTTTTGCCTGAAATAATATGAGCCGGTATATCGTTTTAATTTTAGTTCTTTTTATCTCTTCCGGATGGCGGAGCGGTTTTACCCAGGAAGTGCGTAAGGACAGCGGAACGGTGACTGTTTACCAGGATAAAAGAGTTGACGAACTTATCCAGAAACAGGTAAAATTAAACGAAGCAGGCAATAACCAGGAAGGATACAGGATACAAATTTTCTCCGATTCAGGGAATAATTCCAAAACCAAAGCTCAGTCGGCCATGGATGAATTTCTTGCAAAACACCCGGGAGTCAAGGCATACCTGGTATTTAAATCCCCGAATTACAAAGTAAAAGTCGGTGATTTCAGAAGCAAACTTGATGCCATCAGGTATCTTACCGAAATTACAGCAGATTTTCCGAATGCCTTTATTATATCAGACCTGATCAATTTACCCCAAGTCGAACCTTAAAACCGGAACTTATGCACAGGATTGTCGTAGCTATTGATTTTTCAGATTGTTCTCTGAATGCATTTTTACATGCCTTGTCAATTTCCCAGAATTCAAGGAGTGAGATGCTCCTTGTATGGGTAAGTAAAGCTGCCGGCCAAACCGATAAATTCGGTGAAATCCCCAAAGACGAATCAAAAAAGGTTGAAAAGGAATTTGAGGAACTGATTGAAAAGTATCAGCCTGAACTCAAGGGGAGCAAGATCACTTATAAAATCAGGACAGGGAAAGTGTATACCGAAGTTGCCGAGGAGGCCAGGACGAGTAAAGCTTTTATGGTGGTTTGCGGGACTCACGGGGCCTCCGGTTTCGAGAAATTCTGGATAGGGAGCAATGCAAACCGTATAGTTTCTGCCTGTACCTGCCCGGTGATCACAATAAGAGGTGGAATCAGTATTAACAGGCCTCTTAAAAAAATAGTTTTGTCGATTGATTCCACCCAGGAAACAAGACAAAAAGCATCCTTCACGGCTATGCTTGCCAAAGCACATGACGCAGAGGTTGATATTTTAAAGCTTTACAGTACAAAGACAAAAGCTGTTCGACAGAATGTCGACCTTTATGCATCACAGGTGGAACGATTCTTCGTCAAGGAGGGAGTGAAGTATATTACAACATCCGAAGAGACCGAAAATATTCCTGAAACTATTATCAGGTATGGAAAAACGATTGATGCAAACCTGATCTCAATTATGACAGAGCAGGAATCATCGGCTTCTACATTATGGTTAGGACCTTATGCACAACAAATTGTCAACCAGTCGCCAATTCCCGTGCTGAGCGTTCACTCAAAGGATGTGTATACAGGACTGGGATTCTGAAATCAGGATTCAAAATGGTTTTCATCCTGCATCCCGCATCCTAATATCTATCCAGGCAATTCAGATCCTTAAACGCCACTTTGAGACGTTCAACCATCGAAGCCTGGCCACTGCGCAGCCATACCCTCGGGTCGTAAAATTTCTTGTTTGGCTTGTCTTCCCCTTCGGGATTTCCTATCTGGCCCTGCAGGTAGCCTTCATTTTTCTTGTAGAATTTAAGCACACCTTCCCAGAAAGCCCACTGTGTGTCGGTGTCAATATTCATTTTGACGACACCGTAGCCAATGGCTTCTGCGATCTTCTCAGGTTCCGAACCTGATCCTCCGTGGAAAACAAAGTTCACCGGATTTGGCCCGGTATTGAACTTTTCCTGTATATATACCTGGGAATTATGCAGTATGACCGGCTCAAGCTTTACATTGCCGGGTTTGTATACCCCGTGCACATTCCCGAATGAAGCAGCAATAGTAAAGTTGTCGCTGATGCTTTTCAATTGTTCATAGGCATAAGCAACATGTTCAGGCTGGGTATACAACCTTGAACTGTCGATGCTGGTATTGTCCACCCCGTCTTCTTCACCCCCGGTCACACCGAGTTCGATCTCCAGGGTCATTCCCATCTTGCTCATCCTTTCCAGGTAACGTTTGCAGATGTCGATGTTCTCATGCAGAGGTTCCTCCGAAAGGTCAAGCATATGCGAGCTGAAAAGTGGTTTGCCATGAACTTTGAAATACTTTTCCCCTGCATCCAGGAGGCCATCGATCCACGGCAGGAGCTTCTTGGCGGCATGGTCGGTATGGATGATAACAGGAATACCGTACATGTCGGCAACGGAGTGGATATGCTGTGCCCCCGAAATACTGCCACGGATGGCAACAGATTCATTTTCGTTCTTTAACCCTTTACCGGCAAAAAACACACCTCCTCCGTTTGAAAACTGTATGATTATGGGTGAATTCACTGTCTTTGCTGCTTCAAGAACCGCATTGACAGAATCTGTGCCAATAACGTTAACAGCAGGAATAGCGAATTTGTTGGCTTTAGCAATACGGAATATTTCCTTCACGGCATCACCAGTGGCAACACCGGGTTTTACTTTATCGAAAATTTTTTCTGACATATGCTTGGTTTTTATGGTTTTGCTTTTACCGCTGCACCAATTCTAATGCGGCGCCGGGATTTCAAAATTAGCAAAAAGATTGCATACTGCAATAACGTCATCCATTATCATCACGAACATTACGCCATCACGAACATCACGCCATCATGAACATCACGCCATCACGGTTTCTTCATTCCCCCCCAGTCAAATAAACCGGTATTTCCTTGACATATGGTGATTTTTTTTATATCTTTGAAAATCAGGAAACTAAATACCGACATAAGATGAAAACAATTCTTTCAGGAATTATTGCACTGATAATTCCATTATGCATGTTTGCCCAAACTTCAAAAGATGCGCAGGATTTTAACCAGGTGCGCCAGAAAATCACAAAAATCGAAAATGAGAATGCCCGGCTTAAAAATCAACTGAACAATGTTCAGAAAACCTTTGTTAAAATGAATGAAGCTGAGCTAAAAGAACATCTGGACCTGGCCAAACATGATTCCCTGACCAAAGCAAACCAGGATACGGTCAGATCCTATTCGGCCAGGTTGATGAAGATAGACGGAAACATTGCAGAGATTGAACATGCTTTAATGTTGAGAAGCCTTGCTTTTGGTTTGATCATCCTCTTGTTGATCATCCTGATTGCTTTCAGGTTGTTTACTCATAGGGGGACCCACAGTAAAAATATGGATGAAATTCTTGAAAAAATGAAAGCCCAGAGGGAGGAACGTGAAAAACGGATCGCTGAACTAAAAGCCATTCTTGAGAAAGAGGAAAGTGAAATGTCGGCTCTCAGGCAGGAAACAGGTGACCGGCTTGTTGCATTCAGTGATAATCTGGCGCATGTTGACAGGAATCTGCAGACACTTTTAAATGAGAGGTCAAATACCCTTGAACAGCAGATCAGGGACGGGCTTGCCAGGATAAAAAAGGATAACGAGGAAGGGGGCAGGGAATTCCTGAAGAAGCTTGAAGATGTGCAGGCTCTGGCAGCTTCGAAGATCAATGAGCTGGGGCAGAAGGTTGTTGATTCCGGGAAAAAGATTGATGATCAGATAGCATCAGCCCATAAAAAAACCGATGAACTGAAAACCGTTTTGGCCCGTGAAATAGAAGCGATCCGCTCGAAGTTCGAATGAGTGATGAGCCATGAGTGATGAGCCATGAGCCATGAGTCTTCAGGCATGAGCTTTGAACCGGATCACGAATTTTTCTTACCTTTGCAGTCATTCCGGCCCCGTAGTTCAATTGGATAGAATGGCAGATTCCGGTTCTGTTGGTTGAAGGTTCGAGTCCTTTCGGGGTCACTCATAGAAACAAAAAACCTTGCAGGTCATTGGATCTGCAAGGCTTTTTTTTCGAGATTCCTTTAAGGAAAATCCAGGCAGGATCTCATACGGCATGCAAGGCCGGCCGGCTCACCGGTTTCAATGGCAGGGTGAAGAAAAATTCGGATCCAACCCCAAACTTGCTGTTAACCCCGGTTTCACCCTCGTGTGCCTCCACTATTTTTTTTACAATTGATAAACCCAGGCCTGTACTCTTCTCCCCATTGGTAGAACGGG
>JAPLDN010000349.1 GCA_026391755.1 Bacteroidota bacterium | reverse complement strand
GAAACTGGCCAAAGAAGGCAAACTTGAAAGGGATATCTGGCTGATACACCTTACAGGAGAAGAATTTCCTTCGGACTGCATGGGAGCCAGGGATTTTTGCCGCAATTATGTTCAGAAGACTTTGAAAATGCGCAGGGATGACGGGAGTTTCCTTGATCTGAACGGAGTTGACATCAGGGGAGTTTTCGTGATGGATATGATCGCCCATAACCGTGACAATGCAAAAGACATCTTCCAGATCTCACCGGGCCGCACTCTCGAATCGGTGAACCTGGGATATAAAGCACACCTCGTTAACAGGACCTGGAACAAACTGGCGGCTGAATGGAATGCAACTCCCGACAGGGCAGGATGCAAGCGAGGGGAGAGGGTGAAGGATGATTTACAACTGAAGAATGATAATTTGAAGACTTCAGACCCCGCATCCCGGATCCCGCATCCCAAATCCCGGATCCCGAATCCCGCATCCCGAATCCCGGATCCCGATTCCCGGCTCACGATTCCCGAAAAGGCTTTGTTTTTACCATTGGAGGGTGAAGTCCGCACCTGGGAAGACCCTACCAGTTCGTTATATAATACCGATGTGATGATATTTTCGGATATCGGGATCCCCTGTGTGCTGTTTATGGAAAATTACGACATCCACCGCCAGGGATATCACGATACCCATGACACTATGGAGAACATCGACCTCGATTACGGGGCGGCTTGTTCGGCCATCGCTATTGAAACCGTGGCCCAGGTGGCGGCAGAGAAATGATGTACAATGCACAATTTACAAATAAAGGGTGGATAGATTTTCTGAACTGGTGCTAAATTGGCACTAGTTCGTTGTTTTATTTTTGAATCTTTAGAATTTTCTGACCAGCCCTATCACCGAAACAAGTGTCCAAACGCCTTCCAGGATCACAAAGGGCCAGTAATGAATGAGCACTGAGGCATAGCAGGCGAGCCCTGCCCCCAGGATGTTCATCAGGAAAAAGAGTTTCCCTTCTTTGGGTATAAGTGAAAATATATTCAGGAAATAAGCGCCAAGAATGAGCCCGACCCCGATGATCCCTATGATGTCATTGTAATTCATACCAGCCGGGGATTGATCAAATAAATCATCAGAACTGTTGCCGGGATCTTTTTAACATATATTTCAGGACGACCTGGTCAAAAACAAAGGTGAAAAGGCCAACGCCAATACTTCCGCATACAATCAGACGGTGGCCGGCGACCCACTGTATCAGGGGAGCCGGATCGGTCTTGGCAGGAAATATAAGGCAGATCCCCATGACGATAAGAGCGAGCAGAACAAGCCCTGTTTTTAACCCGAACTCTGTGAGGAGTTCCTGCCAGGCAAGCTGCTTCTCAAGCTTTTTAACCAGCTTGTCGGTAAAATCGTCAGGAAAGATATTATCGGGTGGCTCACGTAGTGAATCGTCGATGATGCCATCCAGGTTTTCCATAAATTCTTTCATTTCCATGTCTGCAAATTTAATGTTATTACGCCTCGAATAACACGGGCCGGATATCGGGAACCAGTTCTGTCAGTTTCCGGCGGATGATCTCCCTTCCCCGGCTCAGGTATGATTTCACTGTGCCTTCAGGCATGCCCGTGATCTCTTCAATTTCCCTGTAAGTGAATTCTTCCAGGTGGAACAGGGTGATGACTGTGCGGTATTGAAGCGGCATTTTTTCTATTATTCGGTGGACCAGTTTTGTCATGGTAATCCGGTCTATATTGTTCAGCAACGGCGACACATCCGATTGGGCCAGGTTTATCGCCACAATGGGATCCGCAGATGAAAGCACCTCCTTTTTGCTCTTACGCATATGGTCAACGCAGGCATTGTAAGCAATGGATCCTATCCAGGTCGACAGTTTCGATTCCCCCCTGAAATTATCTATCTGTTTGAAAACCCTGATAAACACTTCCTGGCAAAGATCCTCCGCGTCTTCCCGGCGGTTTGTCATCCGCAGTACCATATGCCATACCAGGTTCCGGTATTTATCGACCAGGAACCTGAACGCATTTGTATTTCCTGCCTTCAGGGCGTTGACCAGTGCAACATCATCCATTGCACTATTAGTCGCAGGAATTGCAAAAAGGTTGCAGGTGCCCGCTCAGGATTTGGGGATGACCTTGCCTTTGATCTGCAGTATCACGGTTTGATCGGAAGCATTGGTCCTTACTGTAACGCTCTTGAAGAAATTACCTGGCGCTGCGGCGTTATAAGTCGCTGAAATGCTTGTCGATTTGCCGGGGAGAACAGGTTCCTTGGAATAAGAAAGGTTAGTACAGCCGCATGAAGCCGTGGCAGATGAGATGAGCAGGGGTTCGTTCCCGTCATTGGTCAGGATAAACGTGGCTGTGCCCGGTGAATTCTGAATAAGATCACTAAAGTCATACTCTGTTTTGTCGAACCTGGCGACGGGCCCGTTCTTTTTAAGCTCGGTCGAGGGTTTCACTTCACCCTGTTTGGGGGCATCCTGGCAATAAGTACTCAGGCATAAACCGAGGATCGCGGCAGTCATAATAATTGTTCTTGTTTTCATATGGTTTTTTTTTGTTTGAATGCAAAGATGGACATGGATGGTGGCAAACCATGTTAATGACTGGTAAATGATTGTAAACGAAATGTAAATCTTTGTAAATGAAATGTAAATTCCGCCCGGACAATAACATTATCAGTAATTTTACCTGAAAATTCCCTGAATCCGGAAAATATCATTCCCCATGCGAGGGTATAAGCTCAAATTCGTTGTATTGCTCGGAGCCGTTTCCATTGTGGGCATAATTTCCGTGCAGACTTATTTCCTGGTCAACGCCTGGAATACCAGGGAAAAGGAGCTGAACCAGAGCATTGTGGTTGCCCTCAAGACCGTTGCTGAGAAGATCTGCCGACTCAACCAGACGGCTCCTCCTTACGGGAACCCGGTC